>JAIOJM010000149.1 GCA_019911785.1 Sulfuricella sp.
GCCGCTGTTCAGCAAAATCGCGGCCACGGCCTGCCGCGCCTGGGCTTCGTCCGGGTCGGTCTGGTGCCACAGCGTTGCCGCCTCCAGTGCCTGGGCTTCGCGCCGCGACTGCAGGGCCATCTCGGCGGCCCGCTTTGCCAGGCGCGGATCACGAGTTTTTTTGGCCAGATCCAGCATACCCTCGGTGGCCAGACCCGTATCGCCGCGCTGCCCGGCGACCTCCGAAACCAGGTACTGAAACAGGAGGGAGCCGGTCAAATCGACCTTGGGCAGCTCAGGGGTTCGCTCTGCGCGCTCCGGCTCAACGATGGGCTGCACGGCTTGTTTCGGCAACAGTTGGGCGCACCCGGCAGCAACCAGCGCGGCGGGGGCCAGCAAGAGATATTTAAATTTCATCACAGGGATATAATAATGCAGTTGGTAAATGCGCTCTTTACGCGTTCCCCATATTAGGACATATTTGCTCTTTTTCAAAGCAACCAGGGCATGACGAAGATAACTGTTTCCGCCAAAGATCTATCCCGCAGCTACGGCTCCCGCTCCGCCGTACGGAACATCGGCTTCGAACTGCGCCAGGGCGAGGTGCTGGGTCTGCTGGGGCCGAACGGCGCCGGAAAGACGACCACCCTGCAAATGCTGGCCGGATGTCTGGCTCCCAGCACCGGCGCCATCGAAATCTGCGGCATCAACCTGCTGGAGCACCCGCGCGAAGCCAAAGCGCTGCTCGGCTACCTGCCGGAAACCCCGCCCCTGTACCGGGAACTGACCGTGGATGAATATCTCCGCCTGGCCGCGCGACTGCACCGCATTCCCAAGAACGAAATCGCCGATGCCGTCAACAAAACCAAGCAGCGCTGCGGCCTGTCCGAAGTCGGGAAACGCCTGGTCGGCAATCTGTCCAAAGGCTACCAGCAGCGAGTGGGCATCGCCCAGGCGATCGTGCACAATCCGCGCGTGGTGATCCTGGATGAACCCACCGTCGGCCTCGACCCGATCCAGATACGCGAGATCCGCAGCCTGATCCGCGAACTGGGCGGCGAGCACAGCGTGATCCTGTCCACCCACATCCTGCCGGAGGTGGAAAGCGTGTGCGACCGCATCCAGATCATGAACCGGGGCAAACTGGTATTCGGCGGCGATGTCGCCGAACTGAAGCAGACCTATCCGGAGCAGGCCAACCTGGAAGAAGTCTTCATCCAGCTGACCCAACAAGCAGAGGAAAACGCATGATTTTCACCATTGCCGCCAAGGAACTGAAAGTCCTGTTCAGCGGGCCGATGGCCTGGATTATCCTGGCCGTGCTGGAAATCATCCTCGCCTGGTTTTTTCTGGGCCAGGTCGATGCCTTTCTGGCGATCCAGCCGCAACTGACCGCCCTCGCCAACCCGCCGGGCGTTACAGAGCTGATTGTGACGCCCCTGTTCGGCAACGCCGCGATCATTTTGCTGATGGCGGTGCCGCTCCTCTCCATGCGCCTGATCGCCGAGGAACGGCGCAACCAGACCCTTAATCTGTTGCTGAGCGCGCCGGTTTCGGTCAGCGAGATCATCCTCGGCAAATTCCTCGGTCTGATGGCTTTCCTCTTCCTGTTTATCGGCCTGACCGCACTGATGTCGCTGTCGCTGTATGCCGGCGCAACGCTCGACCTGGGGCTGCTGGCCGGCAACATCGTCGGCCTGGTGCTGCTGGCGGCCAGCTTCGCCGCGCTCGGCCTGTTCATTTCCAGCCTCACGGCGCACCCGATCGTCGCCGCGATAGGCAGCTTCGGCGCGCTGCTTGGCCTGTGGATCATCAACATGTCGGCGCGCGACGCCGACAGCTGGCTGCATACCCTTTCGCTGCTGAAGCATTTCGAATCGTTCAACCGCGGCGTCATCATTAGCGCCGATGCCGCCTACTTCGTACTGTTCATCGCCTTGTTCCTGGTGCTGGCGGTGCGCCGTCTCGACAACGACAGGACGCACGGCTAATGAAAACCCCCAGCCCATCCCGCTTCCAGTTGCGCCTGCAAAGCGCCATCTTCCTGGTCCTGTTCCTCCTCGCCGTCGGCCTGCTGGTCACCCTTTCCCGCGAATACACGGCACAGTGGGACATCACCCGCAACAGCCGCAACTCGCTGAGCCAGGCCAGCCTCGACGTGCTCAAGAGCCTGCCCGGCCCGGTCACCATCACCGCCTACGCCACCCAGCAGGACCCCCGGCTCGGCGATGTGCGCAAGATCATTCGCGAATTCGTCCGCCTCTACAGCCATGCCAAGCCCGATCTCACGCTCAGGTTCGTCGATCCGGCGGAACAGCCCCAGTTGACTCGGGCGGCCGGCATCCAGGCCAACGGCGAAATGGTGGTGGAATACCAGGGCCGCAGCGAGCACCTCACCAACCTGAACGAGCAGATGCTGACCTCGCTCCTGACCCGGCTGGCGCGTATCGGCACGCGCACGGCGTTCTACCTGGACGGCCACGGCGAACGCAAGCTCGACGGCATGGCCAACCACGATCTCGGCGATTTCGGCAGGAAGCTGGAAGCCAAGGGCTTCAAGACGGCCAGCCTCAACCTCACCCTGGCCCAGGACGTGCCCGACAATGCCAGCCTGCTGATGATCGCCAGCCCGCAGGTGGATCTGATGCCGGGGGAGGTGGAGAAGCTGAAGAAATACCTGGAAAAGGGTGGCAACCTGCTCTGGCTGATTGACCAGGAGCCGCTGCACGGCTTGCAGCCGCTGGCTGAAAAGCTTGGGCTGGTGCTGACGCCCGGCACGGTAGTGGACCCCGCCGCCCAGCAGCTCAACGCCTCTCCGACCATTGCCTTGGGCGCCGTTTACGGCCGTCATCCGGCGACACTCGGCTTCAATCTTGTCACGGCATTCCCCTACGCCCGCACTATCGGCTCCAGCGAAGGAAAAGGCTGGCAGCCCACCTCCTTGATCGAGGTCGCGCCGCAGGGATGGGTGGAAACCGGCAAGCTCGACGAGACCATCGCCTACGACAAGAACCGCGATACGCCGGGGCCGGCAACCATCGCCATCGCCCTTGAACGCAGCGTGGAAGACAGGAACCAGCGGGTCATCGTGGTCGGCAACGGCGGCTTTCTCTCCAACACCTATCTCGGCAACGGCGGCAACCTCGACCTCGGCCTCAACCTGTTCAACTGGCTGGCCGGGGACGACAGCCTCATCACCATCCCGACCAAGGCCGCCCAGGACACCAGCCTCAACTTGAGCAAAAGCGCCGCAGCGGTGATCGCCATCGGCTTTCTCATCGTCCTGCCGCTGGCATTTATCGCCATCGGCATCGGCACCTGGTGGCGACGGCGCAAGGCATGAAGCCCAGAATCCTGCTGAATCTCGCGCTGGCTGGGCTGGTTGCCGTCCTGATCCTGCTGGTCTGGCTCAAGCCCAAGCCCATGGCGCAGACGGAATTCAAGCTCTCCACCCTCGCCAGCGCCGGTATCAACCGCATCGCCATCGAAAGGCCCGGCCAGCCGGCAATCGTGCTGCAAAAAAACCCGGCCGGCTGGCGGCTGAGCGCTCCATTCCAGGCACGTGCGGAGGGAATAGCGGTCGGACGCCTGCTGGAAACCCTCGCCGCCGCCAGCCTCCAGCGCTTCCCCGCCACCGATCTTGGTCGCTTCCAGCTCGACCAACCCCTGTTACGGCTCACGCTCAACGACCAGGAATTCAGCTTCGGCACGCAGAACACGCTGACCGGCGAGGTCTACGTCGCCACCCATGGCGGCGTGCATCTGGTCGCGCCCAGCTATCTCGCTTATGCGATGAAAATGCCCGCCGATTTCGCCGCCCGCGCCTTTTTGGCTGAGGAAGAAAAGCTGGTCGGCTTCGAGTTTGCGGACCTGAAACTCAGCCAGGACGGCGCTGGCAAATGGTCGGCCACCCCTGCCCGCCCGAACTGGAGCCAGGACGACATCAACCGCTGGGTGGACGAATGGCGCCACGCATCCAGCCTGGTTACCCAGCCCTACGACGGCACATCCGCGCAGGAATCCTTCACCCTGCGCCTCGGCGATGGCAAGCTCATCCCCTGCAAAATCCTGCGGCGCGAACCCGAGCTGGTGATGCTGCGCGAAGACGAGAATCTGCAATACCATTTCCCCTCCGAGCTTGGAAAACGCTTGCTGCGGCCTGGTAAATAATTCAAAACACATTAACCGCGAAGGACGCGAAGGTTCGCAAGGGAAAGCAAATGCTTACAATAAGCCGGAAGTTAGATTTTGCGAGTTGGCCGAAAAACCGCCCATCCCTGCCTACCCCTTTTCCTTTGCGAACCTTCGCGTCCCTTGCGGTGAAAAATTCTTTTCCAATGCCATCGAAATAACCAGCAATGCCTGAACTCCCCGAAGTTGAAACCACCCGCCGCGGCCTCGAACCCCACCTGGTCGGCCAGCGCATCCAGGCTGCCATCGTCCGCCACACCGGCTTGCGCCATCCGGTGCCGGAAACCCTGCAACAAGTCCTGCCCGGTTTAACCCTGCGCAGCATCGAACGGCGCGGCAAATATCTGCTGCTGGACTGCGACGAGGGCTGGCTGATCCTGCACCTCGGCATGTCGGGCAGCCTGCGCATCCTGCCCGCCGCCACGCCGCCGGAGAAGCACGACCACTTCGATCTGGTGCTGGAAAACGGCCAGTGCATGCGGCTGCGCGACCCGCGCCGCTTCGGGGCAGTGCTGTGGACGACGGCGCTGCCGGAGGGCCATCCGCTGCTCGCCAGCCTCGGCGTCGAGCCTCTGACGGCCGCATTCGACGGCGATTTCCTCTACCGGTTGTCGCGCGGCCGCCGGACCCCGATCAAGCAATTCCTGATGGACGGCCGCATCATCGTCGGTGTCGGCAACATCTATGCCAATGAAGCGCTGTTTTCCGCCGGCATCAGCCCGAAAACCGCGGCCGGAAGGCTGGGCAAGGAACGCTGCACCAGGCTGGCGGCGGCAGTGAAAGACATCCTGAATCTGGCCATTGCCGCCGGCGGCAGCACCCTGCGCGATTTCGTCAACAGCGCCGGCAATCCCGGCCATTTCCAGCAGCAATATGGAGTCTATGGCCGCACCGGCCAGCCCTGCCTGCGCTGCGGCGCGACGGTACGCCAGTTGCGCCAGGGACAGCGTTCCACCTTCTACTGCCCCGGCTGCCAGAAGTGACGTTCAGTACGCGCCTTAAAATATCGATGAGTCACGTTGAGGTGTCATATTTTGTGATAAAGTTTAACCCATTCGAATAAAAACCCATGGGGGAATCATGGCACACGACGATCTGGTCTCGCACTTCGAAGCCTACAGCGCCTGGCGCGGCCGCCTGTCGGACAACGTCGGCGACTTTCGCAACTGGCTCAACGAGCAGGAACTGAATGACGCCCAGACCGACCTGCGCATCCAGCACTTGCTTGACCGGCTCCACGACGACAAGCTCAATGTGGCTTTCGTCGCCGAATTCTCGCG
Source organism: Sulfuricella sp. (assembly GCA_019911785.1). The sequence goes on from JAIOJM010000149.1 coordinate 5,451, forward strand.
CGGCAAGTCCGAGCTGATCAACGCCATTTTCTTTGCCGATTACGGCCAGCGGCTGCTGCCCTCGAGCGCGGGGCGCACCACCATGTGCCCGACCGAACTGATGTACGAGGAAGGCCGCGAACCCTGCATCCAGCTGCTGCCCATCGAAACCCGTGCCGCCGACACCACCACCACGGAGTACAAGCGCTACCTCGACGAATGGAAAATCCTGCCGCTCGACATCGAGTCGAGCGATGCCATGGCCGATGCCTTCGTGCAGGTGAGCCAAACCAAGCGGGTCAGCCTGGACGAAGCCGCACGCTATGGCCTGTACAATGAAAAGGACGAGAACAACATCGTCACCGTGCACCAAGACGGCACGGTGGACATCCCCTGCTGGCGCCACGCCATCATCAATTTCCCGCATCCGCTGCTGAAGCAGGGCCTGGTCATCCTCGACACGCCGGGTCTCAACGCCATCGGCACCGAGCCGGAACTGACCCTGAACCTGCTCCCCAACGCTCATGCGGTGCTGTTCATCCTCGCCGCCGATACCGGCGTCACCAAGTCCGACATCGAGGTCTGGCGCAATCACATCGGCAACCAGCAGGGACACCAGAAGGGCCGCCTGGTGGTGCTGAACAAAATCGATGGCCTGTGGGACGAGCTGAAAAGCGCCGAGGAAATCGAAAATGAAATCGACAAGCAGGTGAGCACCAGCGCCAGCCTGCTCGGCATCAAGCCCGCCTATGTCTTCCCGGTTTCCGCGCAGAAGGGGCTGCTCGCCAAGATCAACCGGGACGAGCCGCTGCTCGAAAAAAGCCGCTTGCTGGCGCTGGAAAAATCGCTCAGCGACGAGCTTATCCCCTCCAAGCAGGAAATCGTCCGGGACAATACCCGGGGCGAAATCGAGCACATGGAGGAAAGTATCCGCTCGATTCTGGATGCGCGGCTTTCCGGCGTGCGCGAGCAGCTGGACGAACTGCTCGGACTGCGCGGCAAGAACGAGGACGTGATCGAGCACATGATGTCCAAGGTCAAGAAGGACAAGGAGGATTTCGAAAAAGGCCTGCAACGCTTCCAGGCTCTGCGCAGCGTATTCTCCCAGCAGACCAACATCCTGTTCGCCCACCTCGGCATGGATGCGCTCAAGACCGAGGTCAAGAACACCCGCATCGCCATGGCCGAAGCCCGATTCACCAAGGGCATGCGCGATGCCATGAGCCAATTTTTCAGAGATGCCAACGAGAACATTGCCCAGTCCGCCAGGCAGATCGAGGAAATCAAGGGCATGATGGGCGCGATGTACAAGAAATTCAACGAGGAGCACGGGTTAAGCCAGGCTGCTCCCGCCCCCTTCTCGACCCTGAAGTATCACAAGGAAATCGCCCGGCTGGAAAAAGCCTACAACGAGCATTTCAACACCATGCTCAACATGCTGACGCACGAAAAACTTTCCCTCACCACGAAGTTTTTCGAAACCCTGGCAAACCGGGTGGTGCGTGTATACGAGGTCGCCAACCAGGATGTGGAAAACTGGCTGAAGGCGATCATGGCACCAATGGAAACCCAGGTACGCGAACATCAACTCCATTTGCGCCGCCGCCTGGAAAGCATCAAACGCATCCACAAGGCGACCGACACCCTGGAAGACCGGATCACCGAGCTGCAGCACATGGAAAACGGCATCCTCAAGCAGCTGCAGGATTTGTCCCTGTTGCAGCAGCACAT
>JAIOJM010000150.1 GCA_019911785.1 Sulfuricella sp.
GACTAGTCCCGTCACGTCCAGGGTTACGTTGGGCGCGATCGCCGCCTTTTTCCCCTTACGCACGAAATATTCGGTCGCGCCGCCGGGCTGCTTCTCGGAATGGATGACCTCGTTTCCCGTCGCCTTCGCCCAGGCAAACAGGTCATCCCGCGTGCCGGGGCAATCCGATTTCAACAGCAAGACTTCGCCGGTTTTCATGTCATCCAGCACCCGTTTCGCGCCCAGCAGGGGATGGGGGCAAACCTGCCCCGTCATGTCCACGACGATATTCGGTTTGATTAGAGTTTCATTTTCCATGTTTGCTAATCTCCTTCAATCATGCCTTACATTAGCGGCCGCCACCCTTGGGCGGCCGAACCATCACAGCCCTGCACCGCATCGGCGATCAGGCTGCTTTCTTCATTGCCGCCACAACATGCAATCCGCATTCCTTGGTGGCAGGAGATTCCCACCACCACCTTCCGGCGCGGATATCCTCGACCATCGTGACGGCGCGCGTGCATGGCGCGCAGCCGATGCTGGGGAAACTGCGGTCGTGCAGCGAGTTGTAGGGCACGCCATGTTCGCGGATGTAGCCCCACACCTCGTCAAGCGACCAATCCAGCAGCGGGTTGAACTTCTGCAGCCCGTTGGCTTCGTCGAACGCGGACACCGCCAGGTCGCTGCGCGTCGGCGCCTGCTCGCGGCGCAGGCCCGTGATCCAGGCTTTCCTGCCCGCCAAGGCGCGCTTCAAGGGCTCCACCTTGCGGATGTTGCAGCACTGCTTGCGCAGTTCCACGCTGCCGTAGAACGCGTTGGGGCCGTGTTCGGCAAGGTAGTCCTCCACCAGTTCGTGGCGCGGGAAGAATACCTGGATGCGGATGCCGTAATGCTCCGCCGTTTTCTGCATCAGGTCATAGGTTTCCTGGTGCAGCCGTCCCGTGTCCAGGCTGATGATCCCGATGCCGGGCGCATACCTGGCGATAAGGTCGGTCAGCACCATGTCTTCCGCGCCGAAACTGTTGGCAAAGACTGGCGGCTCATATTCCTGTGCGATCTTGTTCAACAGCGCAATTGCGCTTTCCACTCTGACTTCCAGACTCATTTTCATCTCCTTGTTCATGATCAAATCACTGCCACACGCGGTGCATCTTCGGTACGATCTGCCTGCCGCACCGCCGGCAGCCAGGGTTGCAGGTACAGACCGCTGTCGTTGGCGATCCAGTATTCCGCCAGCTCCAGCGTCCATGCGTCCACTTCCTCAAACAACGTAGCCAGCGCGCCCGGCGGCGGCTCCACCTTGAGCCGGTCGAGTTTTTCCGCCAGGCATTCAAGCTGCGCACCCAGCTTTGGCTGTGGCGAGCGCGGCGAATTGGCTCGGAAGGCCAGATCACCCAGACCGGCCACAGGTAAGATCACGCCGCCGAGCGATACCGGCAGCAGGGTCTTGCCCAGATGCAGCAGGATGGCCTCGGCGCTTTTCAGGGCTTTGGCATACCGGCGCTGGGCCATGAAGATATCCCGATAGTTGCGCTCGTGGGCAGACTGGGTAAAAGCGGGTGCCACATTCAGCTTGCGCGGGCCGGCGCACTCGTTGGCACCCGCCTGCACGGCAAAGGCAATATCGCTACCGATATCCCTGGCCAGGGCATCCACTTCGCCTTCCTTGATCTCCAAGAGATCTGCCAGCAGAGCCTCGAAATGACCTTCGGGCTGGGCGCGGGACCAATCGATGAAGTTTTGCCCGGCTTCGTTGTGCGCCTCGTAATCAGCCTCGATCCGCTGCACGGCCTCGGCGGCGCGGCGGGCCGGAACCGCCGGCCCCGCTATCGCCAGATTGCTGCCACGGCAATAGGCGTTCTGGCAAGCCGTACCCCCCAGGGCAATCTGATAATAGGGAACCAGTCGTTCGAAAACACGCCTGGCTTCACCGAACAGGCCGATGTCCCCCACTTCCGGCTGGGCGCAACCGTTGATGCAACCCGATACGCGGATGCGCAGGTCGGAAGATCCGCCGCCGAGTTTTTCCGCCAGATGAGGCGAAGCCGTCAGTCCCAAGGGGCAGGTGGTCGTGCCGGAGCAAGCCACTACATTGTCGCCGGCCCGGGCGATGCGCAGGTTCAACTTCTGCAAACCCTCGTTCAAGGCCGACAGCTTGACTTCGGGCACGTTCAGGAACAGCAGGTTCTGATCCGTGGTCGTGCGGATTTCCGTCACATCCAGGGCTTCTGCAATATCCATCAGGCCGCGCAATTGCTCGACAGTAATGGCGCCCAAAGGCAGGTTCACCGGGAATGTATAGAGGCCAACCTGCTTTTGCTTGAAAATCCGGTGCGGCGTGGCGGCACCCGGCGCCTCGTCTCGCCTGCCGCCCGTCCATTCCACTCGAGCCAGGGTTTTTCCGGCCAGGGCCAGTTGCACACGCTTGCGCTCTTTGCGGTATTGCTCCACGAAGCCTTCTTCGCCAAAACGGTCCACCAGGAACTTGATGCGCGATTTGGCGCGCTTGGTACGGTCCGAGTAGCGGTTGTGCAGGCTGATCACCGCCTCGGCTACCACCAGCAGGTCTTCGTCCCCGACGAACTCTTCCACCACCACGGCTTCATGGGGCTTGTGACCCAGGCCGCCGCCAGCCAGCACCTTCCAGCCAAAACGGCCGCCTTCACGCCGCACGGCGACAAACCCCAGATCCTGCATCAGGGACTGGGCGCAATCGGATTCGCAACCGGAAATGCTGATCTTGAACTTGCGCGGCAGGTTCTGGGTCAGGGGATGGCGCAAGTAGTGATTGACCAGTCCATCGAGCACCGGCGTCACATCCAGATGTTCCCTCGGGCACACGCCAGCCAGGGAGCACGTGGTCACATTGCGGATGGTGTTGCCGCAGGCCTCGCGCGTGGTCAAACCGGCCTTGCCCAGTTCCTGCAGCACTTCAGCCGCCTGGTTCACGGGGATGAAATGCAGCTGGATATCCTGGCGCGTGGTCACATGCACCAGGGGGTGATTCTCGGAATAACGCTCGGCGATGTCGGCGAGGGCGCCCAGATGCTCCCGCTTGATGCGTCCGCCGGGCAGCTTGGCGCGAATCATGTGGTAGCCTTCCTGGCGCTGGGTATACACCCCGAACAGCATGCGCGTGGCCATGTAGCGCTCGGCGTCGATGGCGCCGGACTGGAAGGCTTGCTGCACGCCAGCGAAGTATTCGATCTCGTCGAAGTTCACCAATGATTTGTTTTTGCTCATGACACTCTCCTGCTTGGGGTAAACAATCAATTTTGTTTCGTTAAAGAATCAGCCTGCCGCCGATCAGCATCAGCATGCCGGCCAGCACCGGCCGCAGCGTCTTCTCCGGGATCGAGACACCGAGATGGCTGCCAAGCCAGATGCCCGGAAGCGATCCCATCAGCAGCGACACCAGCAGCGTGGCATCCACGGTGCCCAGAAGAAACCAGTGCCCCACGCCGCCCACCAGCGTGAGCGGCACCGCGTGGGCGAGGTCGGTACCGACAATCTGCACCGCGCTCAACCGCGGGTAGAGAAAAAACAGGGCTGCGGCTCCCAGCGCACCGGCGCCGACCGAGGTCAGCGTGACCAGCACACCGAGCACCGCGCCGATGGCGATGGTCGCGGCAACCCGCTGTGGCGGCTTGATTTCGTCAGACGCTGCACCGCGCCGCCGCGGCCAGGACGACCAAGCCTTGATGCGGTCCTTGAAGAGCAGAACCAGCGCGGTCAGGATCAGCGTAAAACCGAGCGTGCCGGTGATGAGGGTCTCGAATGCGCTCTTGTCGATCGGGAACCAGCGCAGCAGGCCAACTACCACCAGCGACGCGGGCACGCTGCCGACTGCGAGCCATGCGGCGATCTTCCATTGCACCGTTCCGTGCCGGCTGTGGACCCAGACGCCGCCCGACTTGGTCAGGCCGGCATAGAGCAGGTCTGTGCCGACGACCACCGCAGGAGAAATGCCGAAGCCCAGCACCAGCAGAGGTGCCATCAGCGCGCCGCCGCCCACTCCCGTAAGCCCGACCGTGAAGCCGACGCCCAGGCCAGCCAAAGTGTAGATCCAGTCCATGTCCGTTCTCCGCAATTCATTGAACGGCATGGTAACAATCATGGTATTGAAATAAAAAGAATATAAATCTATTATTAAATAACTTATAGTTATATGAAGGAGACATCATGAAGCTGCAGCAGTTGCGCTACCTGTGCGAAGTGGCGAAACAGGGGTTGAACGTCTCGGCGGCGGCGGAAAAGCTTTACACCTCCCAGCCCGGCGTGTCGAAGCAGATCCGGCTGCTGGAAGAGGAGTTGGGAATCGAAATCTTCGTCCGCAACGGCAAGCGGGTGGTGGAAATCACCGAGCCGGGAAAGGCGATACTCGCCATTGCGGAGCGCCTCCTGCGGGAGGCGGAAAATCTCAAACTGGCCGGCAAGGACTTCAGCAACGAAAGCAGCGGCAGCCTGGTAATCGCCACCACCCACACCCAGGCCCGCTATGCGCTGCCCCAGACGGTCAAGGCCTTCGTGCAGCGCTATCCCGGGGTGAATCTCGTCCTGCACCAGGGAAATCCGACCCAGGTGGCGCAGATGGTGATATCGGGCGAGGCGGACATCGCCATCGCCACGGAAACCATCGCCGAAGTGAAGGAACTGGTGAGCATGCCCTGCCACCAGTGGAGCCACGGCATCATCACCCCGCCCAGGCACCCGCTGCTGAAGGAGAAAACGCTCTCGCTGGAAGCCATCGCGCGTTATCCGATCGTCACCTACGACACGGCGTTCGCCGGCCGCTCGCGGATCAACCGCGCGTTCGAGCGCAAGGCGCTTGCGCCCAGGGTGGTGCTGACTGCCATCGACTCGGACGTGATCAAGACCTACGTTGAACTCGGCCTCGGCATCGGCATCGTCGCCCGGATGGCGTTCGACCCGCAGCGAGACAAGGGATTACGCATGCTGGATGCGGGCCACCTGTTCGAGTCCAGCACCACCCGCATCGGCATGCGGCGTGGCGCCTACCTGCGTGGCTATGTTTATGAGTTCATCCACCTGTTCGCGCCGCATCTGACGCGCGAGGTGGTGGACGCCACCATGCGCGGCGGCGGGGTGGATTTCGAGCTGTAGAATCCGGCGCCCGGCCGGAAGTGCGGATCAGCGGCAAGGCAGCACGGCACTGGGTGATGGGTGATGGAAATCCTCGACCATCACTCA
>JAIOJM010000151.1 GCA_019911785.1 Sulfuricella sp.
TTTCACCCCCCAGATTTTCTCCGCGTATTCCCTGATGGCGCGGTCGCTGGAGAACTTTCCCATACCCGCCACGTTGAGGATGGCCTTGCGTGCCCAATCACCGGGGTTGCGGTAGAGCGCTTCAATTTTTTCATGGCATTCGACGTAGGCGGCGTAGTCAGCGAGCAGCATGTAACGGTCGCCGCCGTCAGTCAGCGCGTCGATGACCGGGAGGAAGCGGTCGGGTTTGTCCGGCGAAAAAAAGCCTGAGCCGATCATCTCCAGCACCTGTCGTAGTTCCTCGTTGCCGTGGTAATAATCCCAGGGGTTATAGCCCTTGCCCTGCAGTTCGGCGACTTCCGCCGCATTCAGCCCGAAAATGAAAATGTTGTCCGCGCCGACTTCGTCGCGGATCTCGATGTTGGCCCCGTCCAGGGTGCCGATCGTCAGCGCGCCATTCAGGGCGAGCTTCATGTTGCCGGTGCCGGATGCTTCGGTGCCGGCGGTGGAAATCTGCTCGGAGATGTCCGCTGCGGGGATGATGTCCGAAGCGGTGGTCACGTCGTAATTGGGAATGTACACCACCTTGAGCAGATCCCTTGCGGCCGGGTCGTTGTTGACGATGTCCGCCACGTCGTTGATCAGCTTGATGATCAGCTTGGCCATCGCGTAACCGGGTGCCGCCTTGCCGCTGAAGATCACGGTGCGCGGCACCCGATCCGCCCCCGGATTGGCGCGGATGCGGTTGTACAGCGCGACGACACGGAGCAGGTTGAGCAGTTGCCGCTTGTATTCGTGGATGCGCTTGATCTGCACATCGAACAAGGAAGCGGGGTTGACCGTGATGCCCAGCTTGCTCTCGATGAGCCGCGCAAGGTTTTCCTTGTTCGCCAGCTTCACGGCGCGGAATTTGTCCTGGAAGGCTGGGTCGGCGGAAAATTTCTTGAGCTGGCTCAGCTGTTCCAGATCGGTGATCCAGCCGCTGCCGATGTGCCCGGTAATCAGCCCGGCCAGGCCGGGGTTGGCCTGGTTGAGCCAGCGCCGCGGGGTGATGCCGTTGGTGATGTTGATGATCTTGCCGGGATAGAAGCGGTCGAAGTCGGCGAAAATGGTCTGGCGCATCAGCTCGGTATGGATTTGCGCCACGCCGTTCACCTGATGGCTGCCGACGATAGCCAGGTGCGCCATGCGGATGCGCCGCCCGTTGTCTTCATCGATGACGGACATGCGCTTCAGCAGCTCGACGTCGCCGGGATGGTGGTGGCGGACATCGTTCAGGAAGCGCTGGTTGATTTCGTAGATGATTTGCAGGAGGCGCGGCAGGATCGTCTCGAACAGGCTTACTGGCCAGGTTTCCAGCGCCTCCGGCATGAGTGTGTGGTTGGTGTAGGAGAAGGTGCGGGTGACGATGTTCCAGGCACGGTCCCAGTCGAGGTGGTACATATCCAGCAGGATGCGCATCAGTTCGGGAATCGCGATCGAGGGGTGGGTGTCGTTGAGCTGGATCGCCACCTTGTCGGGCAATTCATCGAAATTTTTGTGGAATTTATTGAAGCGGTAGAGCATGTCCTGCAACGAGGCGCTGACAAAAAAATACTGCTGCTTCAGGCGCAGTTCTCTGCCCATCGTCGTAGTGTCGTCGGGGTAAAGCACCTTGGACAAGTTTTCCGATTCATTCTTGTCCTCCACCGCCTTGATGTAGTTGCCCTCGTTGAAGTACTTCAGATCGAAATCCCGCGATGCCTTGGCCGACCACAGCCGCATATTGTTCACCGATTTGCCGCCATAGCCCGGAACCGGCGTGTCATAGGCCATCGCCATGACATCCTCGGTGTCCACCCAGTGGTGGTGCGGGTTGCCATCCTCTCCGACGTATTCCAGCGTCCGACCGTAAAACTTGACCGGGTACAGCACTTCCGGGCGCGGAAATTCCCAGGGGTTGCCGTAGCGCAGCCAGTTGTCCGGGTGCTCCACCTGCCAGCCGTTTTCGATACGCTGGTTGAACATGCCGTATTCGTAGCGGATGCCGTAGCCGTAGCTCGGCAGGCCGAGGGTAGCCATGGAATCCAGGAAGCAGGCAGCCAGGCGCCCCAGACCGCCGTTGCCGAGGGCGGCATCGGGTTCCATTTCGTGCGCCATGTCCAGGTCCAGGCCGGCATCGAGCGCGGCCTGGTGGCAGCGATCCAGATGCCCGATGTTGAGCAGGCTGTTGGTCAGGGACCGGCCGATCAGGAATTCCATCGACAGGTAATAGATCCGCTTGGCGTCGGCACGGTAATAGCGCCGCATGGTCTCCATCCAGCGCTCGGTCAGCTGGTCGCGGGTGGCGTGGGCGAGCGCGAAGAACCAGTCGCGGGGGGTGGCGGTGAAATGGTCCTTGCCGACGGAGTAGGTGAGGTGATTGGCGAGCGCCTGGCAGAAAGGCGCCGCGTCCTTGTTTTTCGCCGTTTGAGGGGGTTGGTCTGAGGCTGCCGGTTTCCTGGCCATTGCGATCTCCCGTGTTTACGGGCAGATTACTGCTAACCGGGGCGGGGGTAAAGCATTGATTCCATTTAGGCCAGCACAATCACCAGGTAGGTGATGTACATCGTGCCGTTAACGGCCAGATGCCAGACCTTGAGCTGCCCGCGGCTGATCATGATGCGTATCCACAGCGCGGCGAGCAGGGTGATGACGATGCCTGCGAGCACCTCCTGGCGCGGTTCCCACGGGGTGAGCATGATGCCGATGGCCGGCAGCAGGGTGCCCTGGAATACCATTGCGCCGGTGATATTGCCGAAGGCCAGGGTGTCCTTGTGCTTGCGGATCCACAGGATGCTGTTGACCTTCTCCGGCAGTTCGGTGGCGATCGGGATGATCAGCAGCGACAGCAGCAGGGGTGAGATGCCGAGCAGGCTGGAGGCATCCTCCACGCCGTGAATGAAGCCCTTGGCGCCGGCCACCAGCAGGCCAAGCCCGAGCGCGAGCTGGATGATGATCATCGGCATGCCTTCCGGCAGCCCCAGACGGCACAGGAACATCTTTTCCTCCGCTTCGGTGCCATGGCCCTCTTTGACCAGATGGGCGGAAGCGCGCAGGGTGAGCATGATGTAGACGAAGTAGGTCAGCACCAGGGTGAAGCCGATGGCAGCGCGGATCTCTGCCTGCTCGTGCGGCACGAACAGGGCGATGGCGGAAAAGGCGAAAGCCATCAGGAAGAAGTTCAGGTCGCGGGTCAGGCCGGTCCGCTCCGGGGTGAAATGGCCGTGGACGCCGCGCTTTTTCAGCACCGCCAGCGCCATCAGGGAGATCGACAGGGTGGACAGCATCAGCGGTGCGCCGAGGATCGCGCCGACCCCGATTTCCTCGTTGAGGTGGGTGTCGGCGGTACCCGCCATCAGCGCCAGCAGCGGCACCATGGTTTCCGGCAGGGCGGTGCCCACGGCGGCAAACAGCGAGCCGGTGACACCTTCCGAGATCTTCAGTTTTTCGCCCAAATGCTCCAATGCATTGGTAAATACCTCGGCGGCAATTAGAATGACGATCAACATCAGGAACAGAGTGGCGAAAGTGGTCACGGGCGATTTCCCTTGGAAAAAACGTGGCGCGATTATAGCATTGTGCAACAGCCCATAGCCCTACATGAATTGGAAATGAAATGAAAATTGACCGTTCAGGATTTTTGCAGGGCGTGCGCTTCATCGCCTCGCCCAACTGCGACGATCGGCCGCCTGAAGTGGAGTTCGACATTCCGTTGCTGGTGATTCACAACATCAGCCTGCCGCCGCGCAGCTATGGCGGCGGCGGCGTGATCGACTTTTTCACCAACCAGCTCGACATCCGGCAGCATCCTTATTACGAGATGATCGCCGATCTCAAGGTTTCCGCCCATTTCTTCATCCGCCGCGAAGGCGAGGTGATCCAGTTCGTGTCGTGCAACAAGCGCGCCTGGCATGCAGGCGTGTCGAGCTGGCACGACCGCATGCGCTGCAACGACTTCTCAATCGGCATCGAGCTGGAAGGCAGTGACAGCGACCCGTTTACCGATATCCAGTACGAGAAACTGGCGGAGCTGACGCGTGCAATTCAGGAGGCTTACCCGATCAAGGAGATCGTCGGCCATTCGGATATCGCCCCGGTGCGCAAGACCGATCCGGGGCCGTGCTTCGACTGGCAAAAATACCGGAACCTGATCGCCATCGCAGGGTCTGAGGAGGGCGACGATATTTCTTCCTGAAGCAGGGTTCAGGCGCTAAAATTACGATTCTTTAAAACCAATTGCGATTTCTCATGGACAAAACGTTCACCAAGGGCGAAGTCAACTGCGCCGAGTGCAGCATCCGCAAGTCGGTCCTGTTCGCCGGGCTGGAAATCCGCGATTGCGAGAGCATACACCGCCCGATCGACGACATCGCGCTTGCCCCGCATGAAGTGCTTTACCGGGCGGGCGATCCGGCGCAGGCGGTGTTCACCATTCGCAGCGGCCTGCTCAAGCTGGTCCAGTATCTGCCGGACGGGCGCCAGCGCATTGTCCGCCTGCTCCGCGCCTCCGATGTCACCGGCCTGGAATCGTTGCTTGGGCAACCCTACCAGCATGACGCCATCGTTTTGCAGCAGTCGGAGGTTTGCCGCATTCCGCTGGAAGTGATCCAGCGGCTGGACCGGGATAATCCCAAGCTGCGCAAGGAATTGATGGTGCGCTGGCAGCGCGCGCTGGATGAGGCGGATGCCTGGCTCACCCAGCTTGCCACCGGCAGCGCCAGGGCGCGCATGGCGCGCCTGCTGCAGCGCCTGGTTAGCGGCAGGGAAGACGGCAGCTGCGAGCTGTTCGGGCGAGAAGACATGGGGTCGATGCTCGGCATCACCACCGAAACCGCCAGCCGCATCATCGCCGAATTCAAGCGCAGCGGGGCCTTGCAGGAGATTCCCGGCAGCGTTTCGCTGCGCTGCGACAACGCCGCGCTCAACAAGATTGCCGCCGATTGAGAATTATCAATGACGGCGCTTTCCCTTCTCGACTAGCATAACCCTATCGCGTTCGCTCCCAAGGCGGCGCGCCAGACCCCTTGTTGGGTTGTCCTCCTCCGAGCCGCCACGAGCGGTTCTTTTCCCGCCTGTCCCCCCTGACAGGCGGGTTTTTTCTGCCTGAAATTCTGTCTGAAATAAAGTCGTTGGATTAGTCGAAAATCACCGTCTTGTTGGCATACAGCAGGATGCGATTTTCGATGTGCCAGCGCACCCCGCGCGACAGCACCATCTTCTCCAGGTCGCGGCCTTTCTGGATCAGGTCGTCGATCGCGTCGCGGTGCGAGATGCGGGCGACGTCCTGCTCGATGATCGGGCCGTCGTCGAGCACTTCGGTGACGTAGTGGCTGGTTGCGCCGATCAGCTTGACGCCGCGCTCGAAGGCGCGGTGATAGGGCTTGGCGCCCAGAAAGGCGGGCAGGAAGGAATGGTGGATGTTGATGATGCGGTTCGGGTAATGCCGGATGAAGTCCGCCGACAGCACCTGCATGTAGCGCGCCAGCACGATCAGGTCGATATGGTGGTAGCGCAGCAGGGCGAGCTGATCCTTTTCCGCTTCCGTCTTGCTGTCCTTGTGAACCGGGATGTGCTGGAACGGAATGCCATAGGAATCGGCGATCCAGCGGGTGTCGTCGTGGTTGCCGATGATCAGCGGGATGTCGCAGTGCAGCTCGCCGGCCTGGTGGCGGTAGAGCAGATCGACCAGGCAGTGGTCGTAGCGCGACACGAAGATAGCCACCCGCGGGTGGGCGGACGATTGCGCCAGGCGCCACTGCATCTGGAATTTCTCGGCGATCGGCGCGAAGTGCTGCTCGAACTGGCCGATCTCCAGATCGAAATCGTGCAGGTCCCATTCCACGCGCATCAGGAACAGGCCCAGCTCGCTGTCCTGGTGCTGGTCGGCGTGCAGAATATTGGCGTTGTGGCGGTAGAGGAAATCGGCGATGCCCGCGACCAGTCCTTTGCGGTCGGGGCAGGAAATCAGCAGGATGGCGGTGTTTTTAGTCATTATCGGTACATAAAATTGCTGAAAAAAATAATCATACACCAGGCGCAAGCTTAATGCGGCGGCCGTCCCTGAGCGTGTCGCCGGGATGCACGATGACTTTTTCACCGGGTTGCAGCCCCTTTTCCACCACCGCCTCCATTCCGCCACGCCGGCCCAGTTGCACGATGCGCCTGGCGGCCTTGCCGTTGGCGACGGTGAACACCGCCCATTGTTCCCTGTCGCGGAACAGCGCGCTGACCGGCACTTTGATCGCATTATCCAGGCTCGCCACGATGATGCTCGCATCCACCTTGTAAGCGTCGCCGAGTGATTGCCATTTTTCGGCGGGAGAGGTGAGGTCGATCACCACGTTGACGCGCTGCTCCTCGACCCCGAGGGCGGAAACCTTGGTAAAGGCCGCCGGCTCTACCCGCCTGACGCGGCCTTCGAGCGACTCCGCCCGGCCCCAGCGCAGGAGGCGTACCGGGGCGCCCGGCTTGATCTGTACCGCGTCGGTGCTGAGCACATCCACCACCACTTCGAGCTCGGCGGGCTGCCCGACTTCCAGCAGCGGCGCACCCACTGCAACGGTGGCTTCGCTTTCCTGCATCACCCTGAGAACCTGGCCGGCAACCGGAGTGCGCACTTCCCAGCGCCTCGCTGAGGGTTTTCCGGCGGGTTTTCCGGCGGCTCCGTCGCGAACCTGGAGCAGGGCGGCGCGGGCGACCGCCACGTCGTGTGCGGCGGCTTGCTCGGCGTAGCGGGCGGCCTCCAGTTCGCGCAGGCTGATCTTGGCCTCCAGTTCAACCTGTTCCAGCTGGGCGGCCGAAATGAAACCTTTCACAGCCAGCTTGCGGGCGCGCTCCAGATCGGAGCGGGATTTGTCCAGCGCCGCCCGCGCACGTTCGACTGTGGCCGTGGCGCGCAGCCGGGTGGCTTCGGCTGCGCCCACGCGTTCGGTGAGTTCCCGTTCGGTGCGCACATCCAGCAGGGCAGGCGAGCTGGGGTCGATGACCGCCAGCACCATGCCGGCGGTGACCGCGTCGCCGGCCTTGAGCGTGATCCGCTGGAGCTTGCCGGCGAGCGGGGCGGAAACCACGTAGCGTTCGCGCACCCGGGTTTTGCCGTCATCCTCGATGACCTGCTCGAAAGGGCCACGCGTGACTTCAGAGACTTCCACCAGTGCCGGTTGCGGACGGAATGCCAGGACCAGCGCACCGACCAAGGCGATGGCGAGCAGGACGAGCAGTGTTCTTTTGATCCACATTAACGCGCCCTATTTTTCCTCACCCGTTTCGGTGCCGGATTTCCCCCGGTTGATGGAGCCGAACAGATAGCCGGCCACCGCGCCCAGAATGCCGATCGGAGCGGTCAGCTGCTCATCGGTGTCCGCCATGATCACGAGCAGGATGGTGCCGAAAATAATGAAAACCAGCCCGGTCGCGTTCACGATGTGGGATGCCGAATAGGCAGCTTTGGCGGTGATGAAGCGCAGCACGATAAACAGGGAGACCAGGGCCAGCGCGCTCAGGATGACGATTTCGTAAAGCTTGACTTCTTCCCGCCGCATGTAGAATTCGTGGACCAATTTGTACGTCTGGTCCTTCGTAGCGCTGTCGGCGGCCGCTGGAAGGCTGCCCGAGCCGGTCATCGCCTCGAGCATCGCTTTTTCATAGGTGTGCGTCTTTGCGAGCTGCTTGGCGTCATTATCGGCGGCGCGACAAGCTGCACTCGCCGTGAACAGCGCCAGCAAAATCAAAGCCCATGCATGCTTCATGATTTTTCCTTACCTTTTTTTTCCCAGTATCTGTAGCAACCGCAAATAATACTGCGCCTCATCCACCCGGCCCCCTTCGATCGCCTGATCGCGCCTGAGCTCGAACGATTTTATAAGCTCGGCGCGCTGCGCCGGGTTCAGGTCTCTGGTCTGCTGTTCGAAGTCCTGGTAATAGGCCTCGCTGATTTGAGGGCGTACGGCCCGCTGTTCCATCGGGCGCTGCTCGACCCGAGGTTCAGCCTGCTGAGATGGGAACGGATAAGGGCGCAGTTCCGCCGCTATGACCTGCAAGGACGCCATGCAGGACAAAATGGTGACGATGGCGAAACCCCGGGATGAGGCGCTCATGCCGTTCTCCTTTAACCCAATTTCAGCCTGCGCGCCCGCAGCGACGCGGGGGTGCGGGCAAATTCAAACGGCGCTTGTGCTGTCCCCCGGCCGAGTATCCGCGCCAGGGTGGCGAGCACGGTCGGCTTGTCGTCGTCGAAATCGCCGTGGTGGCGTGCCGTGGAATGAACGGGTGAGCCGTCCTCGGCAGTGTTCGGCGAACGTACCCAGTCGGCCTTGCCGTTCTTGAACAGCATGTCGAGCTCGGCGTCGGCGCGGACGAATTTTTCCATGCCCAGGATCGGCTCGCCGTCTTTCTGGAACACCGGGATGCGCACCCGCTGCTCGAAAGCGTCGGACACCAGATAGAGCAGCGACTTGTGGTAGATATTGGCGCAGTTGTCGTCCTGTTCCACCTGGTCGGTGAGCGTGAACAGGGCGAAGCGCTTGATGCCCTTGGCGTTGAGCGCGGGCAGATAGGTCTGCTTGAACAGGTCGACGGTGCAGGCGGGCGCCCACAGCGTGCAGGTCTCGATCTTCCGGCCGAGGCCGGTCATGCCGCTCAGCGGGCCGGAGGTGATTTTCCCCTTGGCCGTGAGCAACTGGACGATGTGGGCATGGAAGATGCTGCCGGCGCTGTGCCCCGCGATATGGATTTCGATGCCCGGGTCCTGCGCCAGCAGTTCGTCGAGAAAGCCCAGCGCGATGCGCGCCCCGCCTTTTTCGTTCAGGGTGGCGAACAGGGCATTTTCCTTCATTTCGCTCCACATCGTCCTGCCGCCCAGCGTCCGCGCCAAGGGTTCGAGCGCATCATCCAGTCGGTCGAGCATGAAGTCCTTGGCTGCGTCGAGAATCCCCTCCGGCCGGCGCCTGCTGTGGGCGTCCTCGATGATGTTCTTGATCGTGGTCCAGGCGTCGGACTTCCAGCTGAAGGCCAGGGGGTACACTTCCGCATCCAGCAGGGCCTTGCGGTAGTCGGACACGCGCTGGATGGCGGATTCCTCGCTCACCAGCCCGCCGTGGGCGTACAGGAGCAGGCGTTTCTTTTTCCAGTTCCTGGTGATGCGCGGGAAATCCTGCTTGATGATTTCCTCCGCTTCGGCAGCCGAAGTGCCGAAGATGCCGTCGTCCCGGAGCGCCCCGTCGTTGCCGATGCTGATGATATGCGGCCGCAGCTCGGGGTAGGAGTAAGACTTGGCGCGCATAGCTCCGGCGCGGCCTGGCGCGGCGCCCTTCGCGGCGGCCTCGAGCATCACCGGCGCACCCAGCCGGGCCACCCAGATGTCAGTGCCGTTGCCAAGCCAATCCTGGTAGCTGACGAGCGCAAAACCCTGATGCCCCCAGTCCGGCCCCCAGGAATTCTGGATCCAGAAGCCGCGCTCGTCGAAGGCGACGATGGCGAAAGCGTGCCCGCCCAGGATTTCGTCCCGCAGCGGGATCACGCCGTCGGCTGAAACCGCCTCCCACCCGGCGTGCACCGTGGCGGTGGCGTACAGGATGCCGACCTCGGCCAGCGCCGCGTGCATCGCCACCAGATCCTTGTGGTTGACGCGGAAGTAGGCGCCGAGGGGACGGTTTGCCGCATCCGCGATGCGGGTTTCGGTCAGCTTGGCATCGGGCTTTTTCGGGTCATAGCGCCATAACGACTCACTGCACACCCCGTGCTTGTGCCAGCCCTTCATTGCGCCGCGCGCGCTGGAGCCGTCGTATTTCTCGCCGGGCCATTCGTCGTAGCGCTTGGCCATTTCATACATCATGCGCGGGCTGACCGAGTCCTTGCCTTTCACTTCCTTGCGCTTGCGCAGCAGGTAGTTGGTCACGGTGGCCAAGCCGAAGCCGGTGCAGGCGCCCTCTGCGCCCTGGTCGAGGATGGGCACCTTGACTTTCCGGTAGTCTTCGAGGGCGATCCGCTTCGGCACTTCGATCAATGTCGCCTCGTACATTTTGTCGCGGAAATCCATCGTATCCGGGCGGACGTTATAAACCCGCTGTACGGTCTGCCTTGTTTTGCCTTTTGCCATGATCGTCAGCCTCCTTCGGTCATTTGAGCTGGATGCCAAACTGCTCTTCCAGGTTGTAGCGGACGCCGTGCACCATGCCTTCGCCCTTGGCGATGCACAGCTTGCGCGCGCGCACGTCCTCGACCCAGCGCGGGTTGGCGGCCTCGGCGCGGCGGTGAGCGATGATTTTCATCTTTTCCACCTCCAGCGCCTCGCGCGGCAGGTCCGGCGCCAAACCGGCGAAGTCCGCGAGAACCTGCGCTTTCACGAGGCTGCTGATGCTGCCGTTCTGTACCTTGATGTCGAACATCAGCGCCGTGGCGCGTTGCGACCACAGCCCGTAATCGGCGCAAAGCCCGACCGCCGCCCGGTACAGCGCGCCGGCGTATTTCTGCTCGATCGCCTGGAATTCCCCGGTTCTTCCCAGGCTTTTGAACATGCCGCGCCACGGTTCGGTGATGAAGTGTTTGACCGGGTGCTGGATGCTGGCGGCGAAATTCATCAGCTCGCGTTTGTCGGCATCGAGCGCCGCCGTCAGCACGCCGTAGCGTTCCTGGAAAATGGACTGAACGATGCCGGGATGCTGCCTGATCATGTCCCTGAGCATGGGCTGGAGTGAATCCTGGCCGAAATTCCACTGGCATACGCCGAAGCTGATGCCCTGGCCGTCGAAATCCCCGCTCAAGCCCGCAAAACAGTCGGGGAAGCCGGAATTTGTTTCGAATGCACCGGTCAGCCCCAGACAGCGATAGTCGAGGGGTTTGGAGAACAAAGAGGGGACCGGAATTTCGGCATTGAATAGCGCGCTCCAGGTAATGGGGCCGACCGCGCCGTCCACTTCGAGACCGGTATTCTGCTGGAAAGCTTTGACCGCCGCTTCGGTGCCGCCGCCGAAGGCGCCGTCGATCGGGCCGCGGTATAGCCCCAGTGCTTGCAGCTGTATCTGGATCTGCCTGACTTCTTCTCCGCTGGAGCCGAGCCGGTAGGTGGCCATGCGGTTCCTCCGCCTGATTATGTGGTTAATAATAAATATAGTTCACTTCTGGTGGCCTGTCGGCCTCAAGTCCGGCTCATTCCCTCGTCTTCAATACCGCCACCAGATCCAGATGATCCACCCGGTGGCGTACGATCAGCGAACTGGCCACGCCGGCGGCCAGGATGGCGAGGGCGGCGTAGGCGTAGGTGCCGGAGGTGATGATGACCGGGAAGGTGATGGTCTCGACATGGATCAGGGAGACGATCAGCACCGACAGCAGGTAGCCCAGCCACAGGCCGAGCGGGATCGCCAGCGCGATTTCGATCGCGAGCTCTCCTAAAAGCAGCCCGGAAACCTCGTGACGGGTGAAACCCAGCACGCGCAGGCTGGCCAGTTCCCAGGCCCTTTCCGCCAAGGCGATGCGGGCGCTGTTGTAGACCACGCCCACCGCGATCGCGGCGGCGAACGCGGTCACGATGGCGGTGAAAAAAAGCAGAAAGCGGGCGTTGGTTTCGCGGAAGCTGCGCAGCAGTTCCCC
>JAIOJM010000152.1 GCA_019911785.1 Sulfuricella sp.
GTGGACGGCACATCCATCATCTTGTAGTCGGGATGGAAGGCCGAAAAGTGCAGCGGCACGTCTGCGCCCAGTTCCTTGAACACCCAGCGGCTCAGGGCGGTGAGTTCCTCGTCCGTGTCGTTGTGGCCGGGGATGATCAGGGTGGTGATCTCGAGCCAGACATTCGTTTCGCGCCGCAGGTAAACCAGGGTGTCCAGAACCGGCTGGAGGTGGCCGCCGGTGAGCTTGTGGTAGAAGTCTTCGGTGAAGGCCTTGAGGTCGACGTTGGCGGCGTCCATCTTGGCGTAAAACTCGCGCCGCGCCTGGTCGTGCATGTAGCCGGCGGTGACCGCCACGGTCTTGATGCCACGCGCATGGCAGGCATCGGCGGTGTCCATCGCATATTCGGCGAAGATCACCGGGTCGTTGTAGGTAAAGGCGACGCTCTTGCAGCCGTATTTTTCCGCCGCGGCAGCGATCGCCTCGGGCGAGGCCTGATCCATCAGGCGGTCCATGTCGCGCGCCTTGCTGATGTCCCAGTTCTGGCAGAACTTGCAGGCCAGGTTGCAGCCCGCAGTGCCGAAGGAGAACACGCTGCTACCGGGGTAAAAATGGTTGAGGGGCTTTTTCTCGATCGGATCGATGCAGAAGCCGGAGGAGCGGCCGTAGGTGGTCAGCACCATCCGGCCGTTTTCCATCATGCGTACGAAGCACAGGCCGCGCTGGCCCTCGTGCAGCTTGCAGTCGCGCGGGCACAGGTCGCACTGGATGCGCCCGTCATCGAGCTTGTGCCACCAGCGGGCCGGGGTGTTTCCGCTCATATCAGTTCCGATTCTTTCCATTTGCTTACCGTGTAGCATGACAGTTTGACCTCCTCGGCCCAGAAATCCGGGGGCAGCCCCGCCTTGCGCTTGAGGTGGGCCATGAAAATCCCGCATTCCGGCAGCTGCTCCCACACCTGCGGCAGGAAGGTGCTGCGGTAGGCGCCGAACTCAAAAACCACGCCGTCGACGCCGGGGCGCAACTGGGCGAGAGCTTCGCGCTCATCGCGGAAAGCCATGGACTGCATCTGCGAAAGCAGGGAAACCTCGACTTCAGTATAGTCCAGCTCGCCCAACGTCAGCGGCGAGAAACGCGGGTCGCGGAAGGCCGCCGCATAGGCGTTGGCCTTGACGTCCTGCAGCAGCGGACGGTGTGCCTCCAGGCTGCCGATGCAGCCGCGCAGGTCGCCTTGCTGGGTCAGGGTGATGAAGCAGGCGCCCAGTTCCTTGAGCCATGCGGCATCTTCTCGCGCCTGCATCGGCTTCCCCAGCGCCTGGGAGATGGTGGCGCGAGCAATCGGAATCAGAATTTGGCCTTTTTCAGTGGGCACGGCGGTTCTCCTCGGTAAAGGCGAAGGCGGCGTAGCCGACCACGCGGTTCTTGTCGCCGGCGGTATCCCCGGAATTGCGCAGGTCGAGCAGGCGCGGCTTGAGATGGTGGTGCTGCGCCGCCAGCAGCAGGCCGTTTACCGGCGTGCCGCCGCAAGCCTGCTCATGGCTTAGCGGCCAGCGCAGATCGAGAATGGCCTGTGCGGTGGTGCTGTCGATTTGCTGCGCCTCGCGGTAGGTCAGGAAATGGGACAGGTCGGAGCTGATCACGATCAGCGTTTCTTCTCCGCCCCACAGCCGCTCCAGCACCTCGGCCACTTCCTGCGGCGTGGCGTCGCCCACTGCCAAGGGCACCAGCTTGAAGTCGTCGAGCACGGCCTGCAGGAAGGGCAGCTGCACTTCCAGGGAATGCTCCAGGGCATGGGCCGCATCGTATTCCGCCACCTGCGGCAGGCCGGCGATCTTCGCCATGGCGTCGAGGTCGAGGGGCACGATGCCGAGCGGCGTGGCGAAGCCTTCCGTGCTCGGCAAGGCGAGCCCGCGCACGGGAACGCGGTGCACCGGGCCCAGCAGCACGACACGACGGTAAATATTTCTGCCCTGTTCCAGCAGGGCATAGGCGCTGGCGGCAACCGGCCCGGAATAAATGTAGCCGGCATGGGGTACAATAACCGCCTTGGGGAGAGTTGCCGGTTTTTCCGCATGCTGTTCCGCTTCTTCCAGCATGGCCGCAACTTCGCTGGCCAGGGCGCGCGGATCGCCGGTGTAGAATGCGCCGGCAACGGCGGCGGGACGAATCCGTTTCATGACACCCCCTGACCGATTAACTGTTGTCTGTTCAACCTTACTTTCAAGATAGCCAATTCCATAAAGCAATGCCAAATTATTATGCTTTGATCCCTGCCGCCGGATTCGGTTCGCGCATGGGAGGGGAAACCCCCAAACAGTATCTTTCCGTTCTTGGCAGGCCGCTGATTCACTACGCGGTAGCGGCCTTGTGCCGCCACGCCAGGATCAGCCGGGTTTACGTGGCGCTCGCGCCGGGCGATGAACTTTGGCAGACCTTCGATTGGAGTGCCTTTTCCGCCAAGCTGACGCCGCTGTACTGCGGCGGGGCGGAGCGTTTTGAATCGGTGCGCAACGGCCTGGATGCCATCCAGGGCGAGGTCGGTTTCGAGGACTGGGTGCTGGTGCACGACGCAGCCCGCCCCGGCCTGAGCGGCGAGCTGCTCGACCGCCTGATCGGCGAGGTCGGCGAAGACCCCTTCGGCGGGTTGCTGGCGGTGCCGGTGGCGGATACCCTGAAGCGCGCCGACGCGGACAACCGTGTGTTGCGCACCGAGCCGAGGGACGGCTTGTGGCAAGCGCAGACGCCGCAGATGTTCCGCTATGGCCTGCTGCAGCGCGCGCTGTCTCTGCTGGATGGAGCGGTGGTGACCGACGAGGCGCAGGCGGTCGAGCGCATGGGCTTCCAGGCGAAACTGGTGGCGGGCGACATCACCAATTTCAAGGTCACCTATCCGCAGGACATCAAGCTGGCGGAGCTGATACTGGGAGGCAAGGCATGAGAGTCGGCCAGGGGTTCGATGTCCACCAGTTGGTGGAAGGGCGCAAGCTGATCGTCGGCGGGGTGGACATTCCCTACGAGCGCGGCCTGTTCGGCCACTCCGACGCCGACGTGCTGCTCCACGCGATTTGCGATGCGCTGCTCGGCGCAGCGGGCCTGGGCGACATCGGCCGCCATTTCCCGGATTCCGACCCGCGCTACAAAGGCATCGACAGCCGCAGGCTGCTGCGCGAGGTGGTGCATCTGCTCAGGGAAAAGGGCTGGATTGTTGCCAACCTGGACGCCACGATCATCGCCCAGGCGCCGAAGATGGCGCCGTATATACTGCAAATGGCGGAGAACATCGCGGCCGATTTGGATGTGGCGGCGGATTGCATCAACGTCAAGGCAACCACCACCGAGAAATTAGGCTTTACCGGGCGGGGCGAGGGGATTGCGGCGCAGGCGGTGTGCCTGATTGAGAAGAGGCTTTAACCCGGATGTTTCAACCCAAAGGGCTCAAGTAAATTGACGCGCACCAGCACCGATATCACGCTTGATCAAAAGCTTCAGTTCCTGCTGCGGCCTGAATCCTACCCGGATAGGCCAGGAATCGTCGAAGCTGTCGAAACCCACATGTCATGGGTGTTCATGACCGATGCCTACGCCTATAAGCTCAAGAAGCCGGTGCGGTATGACTTCCTCGATTTCAGCACGGTTGAAGCCAGGCGCCGGGATTCGGAGGAGGAAGTCAGATTGAACACCCGCCTCGCACCGCATACCTATCTGGGGATTCTGCCGCTCACCATAGACTCGGCCGGATCGCTGAAGATAGGCGGTGAAGGCGAGGCGGTGGATTGGCTTGTCAAGATGCGCCGCCTTCCGACTGATCAGATGCTCGACCATGCGATCAAGCAGGGAACCGTCGAAATGGCCGATGTGCGGCGGGCTGCCGTTGCGCTTGCCAAATTCTATCGGGCCTCGCCGTCAATCGAGCTGGGTGAATCTGAATATAGAGAGCGGTTCGAAAAAAACGTGAACGCCAATCTGGGGGAATTGACCGATCCCGTATATCGGCTGCCGGAAGAGCTGGTCCGCAAAATCACCTCGGCTCAATTCGCGTTCTTGAAGAAAGAATCCGAGCTGTTTTACCAACGCGTGCGAGAAGGAAGAATCATCGAGGCCCACGGCGATCTTCGGCCCGAGCATATCTGTCTCGGGCTGGAGCCGGTTATTATCGATTGCCTGGAATTCAGGCGCGAATTCCGCATCCTCGATACCGCCGATGAGCTGGCCTTTCTCGCCATGGAATGCGAGCGTCTGGGCGCGCCATCGGTGGGGCAATCGTTCCTCGAAACCTACAGCGAATATACAGGCGACAAGCCTTCCGGGAAGCTGTTGCATTTCTACAAGAGCTACCGTGCAACCCTGCGGGCGAAGATCACAATTTGGCATATCAAGGATTCCGAAGTGCGGAATCCATCAAAGTGGTACAACCTGGCAGGGGAATATCTGCGTCTCGCGGAAGCCCACACGCGCGGGTTCTGATCCGCCTATGCTTCCAGCAGATCCACGATCGACCCGCCCGTGTGGATGTGCGTAATGGCTGCGGCAAAGAGCGGCGCGGCGTCCAGGACTTCCAGTTTGGCCCTGGCAGCCTCCGAATCCAGCCGGAACGGCGGTATCGTGTTGGTCACAATGACCTTGTCCAGCGCCTCGTTCGCCAGGACTTCATTGGCAGCACCCACGAACACGCCATGCGATGCTGCCGCATAGATTTTCTTCGCCCCAAGTTGGCGACATGCCGATGCTGCGCGCAGAATGGTCGTTCCCGTGCTGATCAGGTCGTCGATGATGAGAGCGACCTTGTCCTTCACCTCGCCGACGATCGCCTCGCCTGAAACCACTCCCTTGCTGCGCTGTTTTTCCATGAAGGCGCTAGACACTGCTTTGCCTGTCGCGCGGGCCAGCGCTTGCCTGAACTGCTCGGCTCGCTTTATTCCACCCACATCGGGCGAAACGACAACAATCTCCTCACTTCGCAAAAGAGGCGCGAAATACCTGACAAATAGCGGCTTGGCTTCCAGGTGGTCAGTACGGCACCGGAAGGCGTTTTGAAAGGCGGCGAGGTTGTGCACGTCCAGGGCCAGAACCCGATCCGTCCCAACAGCCTCAAACAGGCTGGCAACGTAGCGTGTAGTGACCGGATCACGCGGTTGGGTCTTCCTGTCTTTGCGCGCGTAACACAGGTAGGGAACAACGGCTGTCACGCTACCCGCTGAGGCATCCCGCAACGCGCCAATGAAAAAGAGCAAGCGGCAAAGTTTGTCGTTGACGCTCTGCTGGGTATCCGCGTACAGAGATTGCACCACAAAGACATCTCGACCCCTCACGTTTACAAGGGGCCGGGACTTATGCTCGCCATCCTCGAACTCTCGTTCCTCGTGCTCACTCGCAGAAACCCCGAGCTTTTGGCTGACCATCTCGCCAAACGCACGGCTTGCATTAAGCGTGAAAAGCATGAGGTTTCTATCATTCATAAGGCGGAGCGGGCTTCCGTGGTTAAGGCGCCGGAAAGGGGTTTCAAGACGCACCCCCCTGCTTTATGGATAGCCGATGCCAATAAAATTGCAAGCGAGTCGCCAGCAGATGCGGTTTTCGCAAGCACCGAAAAGTTTCTTTCCGGGCACAACCCGGCTATTGCCGGCTAGAGAAGGCCAGTGGCACACTCGATCGGAAGCCTTCCATTACCCGATGCTGTTTATCAAGCAGCAAGGCACCGCTCAGGCCAGAAACTCTTCGCCCTGGAACGCCAGTGTTCCAGAGCGTCCGGGGATTTCGCCCATCACCACCTCGTGCCGGGGCAGATCGTCCAGCTTCAGCCCCTCGAAGTAATCCTTGAGCGAAACCAGCTCGTA
>JAIOJM010000153.1 GCA_019911785.1 Sulfuricella sp.
GCTGCGGGCGTGGATATGATCAAGAAATACCCGGATGTCGCCAATTACGGCTAAGGAGACAGTTATGGAAAACGCGGATGAACTCAAGGCGCAGGTCAGGAAGCTGAATGCGCAGGCTACGGCCCTGAAAATGGATCTGCACGACTTGGCGGAAGATCTGCCCACCGGCTGGGAAAAAATCCTGGTGGTGGCCAATCTGGCCCATCAAGCCTACCAAAACCTGGACGAAGCCCGCAAGCGTCTTGCCACGAGCGGCAGCTAAGGGAGACGAACATGGCTGCCATCAGCATCACCATGCCCGACGGGCGCACCTGGACGCCGAAATTCGTCCAGGAAATCAACCAGGAAAAATGTATAGGCTGCGGTCGCTGCTTCAAGGTATGCGGGCGCGACGTGCTGCAGCTCGTGGGCATAGACGAAGATGGCGAACTTGTGCCGATGGAAGCCGATGACGATGACGACGAAGAGTACGAAAAAAAGGTCATGACCATCGCCAACCAGTTGAACTGCGTCGGCTGCGAGGCATGCTCCAAGATTTGCCCGAAGAAATGTTATAGCCACGCCCCGATGTCCGAGGGCTGAAACGGGGGTATCCCATGGACTATGCGAAAAACTTCAACCAAAGCGCGCTGATGGCTTACGCCAAAGCTCCAGCGGATGGCTTGACCCAGGCTTTCGCCGGCCTGGTTTTGTCTATCGCCAGGGCGGGTGCAGCGTTACCCGCCTTGCCGATGGGCGTAAGCCGTGAGCGCTTTAGCAGACTGCTCGAAGGCTATTTTCCCGGTGCACTGGAAGCGCTGTTCGAGGATTTTGATCTCTCCGCAGATGAATCAGGCTGCCCGGGCCTGCGCTCGGAAGAAATGGACGACCTGTTGGCGCTGCTGCTGGAGCATCGTAGCAACGATGCCGAGCACACGGCGTGGCTGGCCTATGCCATTGCTGCCGGTTGTCTGGGAGATGGCCATCTTTACCATGACATGGGTTTGCCGGACCGCCAGGCGCTGTCGAATCTGCTCATGCAGAACTTCACTACGCTCTTCGAGAAAAATAGCGGCAACATGAAGTGGAAAAAATTTTTCTACAAACAGTTGTGCGAACGGGCCGAGATCAATATGTGCAAGGCACCCAGTTGCCAGGTGTGCGACGATTACCTGAAATGCTTCGGTCCCGAGGATGATACGGGGTTGGCCGCTCTTTCCATCATCAGCAACAGAGGGCCGCGTCAGGCATAGTCAGTGCCGGTGCCGGACTGAAAAGCGTGGCGTGCCCCTACCCCTTGGCAGGATGAAAAGTGCAACACGCTGCTCCCGCAAGCAAGCAATTTGACTCATAATCACGGGGGTAAACGGCCAACAGGAACCCCGCTATGCATCATCGCGCTCTCATCTTCTTTTTCACCGGCTTCCGCGCATTCGTTACGAACTCGATTCCCGCAACTGATTTTCACAAGGTGACACCCTCATGAAAACCCTGACTCGCTTCCTCGCCCTGATCCTCTTTATCGGCCTTGTTTCCCGCCCGGCACTGGCCGAATCGCTCACCATCGCCGCCGCTGCCGACCTCAAATACGCCATGGCGGAAGTGGTGAAAAACTTCAGCGCCCAGCGTCCCAACGACAAGAT
>JAIOJM010000154.1 GCA_019911785.1 Sulfuricella sp.
TACCCGTTTCCTCGCGAAGCAACTCGCCCAGCCAGTAGCCTTGCCCTGCGTCCACCCCCAGGGTTTGCAGGGTTTCCCACTCCTGCCGGGTTTCCACGGATTCGGCAATAATCTGGATGTCGAGTCCATGGGCAATCTTGACCAGCGTTTGGACAAAGAACTGGTTTTCCATGTTCTGATCGATGCCATGAATGTAGCTGCCGTCGATTTTGAGGTAGTCGATCCTCAGGTTGCTCAGATATCCGAATGACACGAAATCGCGGCCGAAATGATCCAGCGAAACCTTGACGCTCAGCGCGCCCACCTTCTCCGCCAGGCGCCTCACTGCATCGAGCCGGTCCACCGCCCCGCGTTCGGACAATTCGATAATGAGTCGTGAAGCCAAGCTGGGCGATTGCCCCAGCTCGACGCACAGCCAGTCGATGAA
The DNA here is from genome assembly GCA_019911785.1 of Sulfuricella sp. Next base: position 428 of record JAIOJM010000154.1, read on the forward strand.
ACCCGGATCACTGACGGTGCTGGGCGATAGATTGACCGCCAAACGGACACCTTCCTCGCCCCCCGCATCGACTATCCCTTTCAGGTGGCCGATCACCAACTTATCCAGTTCCACGCTGAGGCCCAGTTTTTGCGCCATCGGAATGAAAATACCCGCATTCAGCAAGCGGCCATCAGGTTCCTGAATACGCAATAAGGCTTCCTGATGCAGCACGCTGCCATCGCGGCAGGATTTGACTGGCTGAAAATACAGAATGATTTGCCTGTCGCTGATCACTTTATGCAAGCGCTCGGCCCAGTAGCTTGCCTCATGGATATCGGCGCGCTTCAAGTCTTTCTTGTCGAACAAATGCCAGGCGTTCGGGCCTTCTGCCTGGGCGGCGCGCAATGCCATGTCGGCCTCGGAAAGGAATTCGGCCAGACTTTCCTGGCCGCGGAACAAGGCCACGCCAACATGGCCGACCTTTTCTGTTTCCGTCTGTCCCTGTTCGTACATGCCCCTCAGGACGGTGCTCACTTGGCCCGCAACCCGTTCCGCTTCGTCCGCACCGACATTGGGAATCAATATGGCAAAGTCCGCCCCGCCAAGGCGCGCAATGAAACACTGGAAAGAAATGCAGATCTTGCCGAGCGCCGCGCCGACTGAGCGCATCAACTGGTCCCCCGCCATATAGCCCCGCTGCTCGTTGTATCGCTTGAAGTCGTCCAGCTCGATCAACAGTAATGCGCCCGCCGTAAATTCGTCCGGGGAGCGCAGCAAATGTTGCAAATGGGTATCGAAATAGTTGCGGTTGGCCAAGCCGGTCACAGGATCCATGTAAGCCTGGCTGCGCAGGCGTTCCGAGGCGCGGACCTCCTCTTCGAGCATGTCTTTCACCTTGATGGTCATTTTGTTCATCGCCTCGACCACGCTACGCAACTCGCGCGCCCAAGGCAGCCTTGTCTGCACGGGGAATTCCCGGTTGCTAATCGCTCTTGCCTGATCCTCCACCGCCTGTAGCGGTTTGAGCACAAGCCGCAGCGCCACCAGGCCCAAACCCAATATCACCATCGCCGAGCCCAGGAACCACCAGAATGTTCCCACCGTAGCGCGCCATAACCTTGCGTACGCGATGCCGGGATTGCTCCACACCGAGACCCTGGCGGCCTGCTGCCAGCCCACCATGACCAGGGCCTTGCCTTCCGGAGTCTGCAAATGGATCAGGTCGACAAACCATTCCGGCACACCCTCGATCCTGACAGGCAACTCCCGTTTGATGATCGGCTTGCCATCGATGGCGACGACCGCGACCTCACGGTAATAGCCGCGGTCAAAAATCGCATCGACCATGGAGGTCATCGTCAGAATGTCGTTTTCCTGCATCGACGGGGAAAGAGACAGTCCCAGGGATGTCGCCGTATCCTGCGCGTGCGATTCCAACTGCGTCGAAATGTAGTTCCTGGTGTTGTTGACGCTAATCACGAACGTCCCCGCAAACACCAGCAAAAACAGCAGAATCCCTACAATAATCAGTTGGCGTGAAAGTGTCATGATCTTGCCTTTCTTGAAGGTTCCATCTATCCAGGGAAGCCCTGGTTATTAACCCGGCCCTTAAATTTACCGTGTAGGTCAGCCTTCAGGCTGACTGTCAGGCTAAAGCCTGACCTACAGTATTATTGGGCCGGGTTATTAATTGCCATTGGCCTCATTTCCAATCCGGGCTTCCAAAGTTCGCCACAGGCTGATCCGGTCGGACTTGCCAACATTCCGGCCAAGGCCTCGTTCCTTGGCCAGCCACAACCCATCACCGTTGAAACTATAGACGGGCACGAGATCCCTGCGCAGCGTCGCGGACTTGATTTCGGGAATCAGGTTATCGAGCACCTGGGGAATGGCCTCGGGCGTCGGATAATAGGTCAGCACCATGTGAGCCTGATTCAAACTCAATGCTTTTACGTAGGTAATCTGGAGGCGATCGATCGGCACCCCCATTTCCACCAGGGTGAAATATTTGGCGATGGCGAAATCCTCACAATCCCCCCCATTGGTGGCAAGCATCTCTACCGGCGTGGCCCAATAGTCTTCCACTCCCCAGTGCTCATGGTCAGACACGAATATGACCTGATTGAAAAACCGGTTCACCAGTTCCAGCTTCTGCAATTCCGGCTTATTGTGGCCGGAGATCATCAACTCCCGCCAGTCAAGCAGCCTTTTTCGCGCCGCCTGACCGTGTTTCTTTTCCACATAGGACAGGTTCTTGTCGCTCAGCCCCAGCCTCGCCCCAGGATTTTCCGCAATCGCAACCGCGAAACAAACAAAAACCGCAATAACGCCAAGCCAGCGAAACCAGCCTATCCACCGTTGCGCCGGGAGGCTCATGCACACGCTCCGGTGACCACAGGCTTAAGTGAGGGGCAAGTGCGGATCAGAAAAAAACGAATGAAAGTTCGAAGCCGGCCCACAGCGAAAAATGGGCGGAACATGAGAGGCTTGGAATACCCGCCGAGATGACCGGATTTAACGCTCATGGCGAATCACCGCCACGGATCATGAAAGCAGCAATTCGCCATGAGCGTTTCCCTCACCCCTGCCCTCTCCCGCAAACGGGCGAGGGGGACAAGGTGTCGCTTCGCGACGTTCACTTTGCTGAAGAAAATCATTGCCGTCCCGTGACGCCGACATCCCAGGCGGAGAGAGACAGCCCGCAATGCGGGCCATCCCCGATTTTTTCATTCCCGAATCAAATTCGGGAATTCAAGCGCTAGCAGCCGGTCAGTTGCTCTTTTTGCCCGCACTGGCGACAGCCGCCTCCGCAGGTGGCGCAACCTGCAAGCTTTCCAGCAGCTTGCCCGAGCTTGCCAGCACGCGATACTTGCCGAACAGCTCGATATACTGGCCCGTCAAATGATTGGAACGCGCGGTGAAATACTCGTTCTCGGCATCCAGCAAGTCAAGCAGGGTGCGCTGGCCGATATTGAACTGCTTGGTGTAAGCCTCGCGTGTCGCGTCCATGGCCTCAGAATGTTGCTTCAGGGGAGCCAGGCGCTCACGTGCGGTAGTGTAGGCGTTCCAGGAGAGGCTGATGCTTTCTTCCACTTCGCGCATCGTCTTGTGCGAAATCTCGGTGGCTTCATTGATCGCGGAGGCGGTTTGGCCGACCCGCGCCTCGTCCGAACCGCCGCGGAACAGGTTGTAACGCACCCGCAGCATTGCGATCGCGCTTTCGTTATCGCCCCTGAGCCCACTGATGTTGTTGTTGTCGTT
>JAIOJM010000155.1 GCA_019911785.1 Sulfuricella sp.
TCCCGTGTAATCTCCCGGACGAAGGACTGATCCACTTTCAGCTTGTCGATGGCAAATTGCTTCAGGTAGCTGAGCGAAGAATAGCCGGTGCCGAAATCGTCGATCGAAATCGCAATCCCCGCCTCTTTCAGTTCCCGCAGCACCTTGATCACCCGGTCCGCGTCTTCCATCACCGCGCTTTCGGTCATCTCCAGTTCCAGGTAGCGCCCGTCGATCCCCGTGTCCAGCAGCACCCCGGTCGTCATCTTGACCAGATGACGCTGCCTGAACTGGTGCGCCGACAGGTTTACCGCCACTGGCGGCGTCATCACTCCGGCATCCTGCCAGGCCTTGACCTGGGCGCAGGACGTCCGCATCACCCACTCGCCGATCGGAAATATCAGGCCGGATTCCTCCGCCAGCGGGATGAATTTCTCCGGAGAAACCAGCCCCATTTCCGGATGCTGCCAGCGGATCAATGCCTCGGCGCCGACGATCTCGCCGTTGCGCAGACTTACCTGCGGCTGGTAATGAAGCAGCAGTTCGCCGTTATCCACCGCATGGCGCAGGCGGGTTTCCAGATTCAGCCTTTCGACAGAGCTGGCATTCATGTTTTCGTCGTAAAAGCGGAACCTGTTGCGGCCGCGCTTCTTGGCACGGTACATGGCCACATCGGCATTCTTCAGCAATTCTTCGCCACTGGCGCCATCCTTGGGGTACAAGCTGATGCCGATGCTGGCGCCAATGAATACCTCGCGACCGGAAACACCGAAGGGTCTTGCCAGGGCATCGAGAATCTTCTGGGCAACCGGAATCACGCTATCCGCGGTATCCATTTCCACCAGCACGACGAATTCGTCTCCCCCCAGGCGCGCCACGGTGTCGCTGTCGCGCATCAGATCGGTCAGGCGCGCCGCCACGCCACGCAACAGTTCATCGCCCGCGCCATGACCCAGGCTGTCGTTGATTTCCTTGAAGCGGTCAAGATCGAGCAGCAGCAGGGCAACAACGGATTTTTCCCGGGCCGCGCGCTCGATCTGCAGGCCGATGCGGTCGTTGAAAATGGCGCGATTGGCCAGACCGGTCAGGGTATCGTGCGTGGCCTGATGCGCCAGTTGCTCCTCGTAGCGTTTGCGCTCGGTGATATCCCTGAAGGTCACCACGGCACCGGTCACCTTCCCGCCTTCAAGCATGGGGATGACCGTATAATCCGCATAAAAACCGCTGCCATCCTTGCGCCAGAGCATTTCATCGCTGCCCTGATGGCTGATGCCCTCTTCAATCGCCGCAGCCATCGGGCATTCCTCTTGCGGAAACGGAGTGCCGTCAGCCTTACTGTGATGCACGGTTTGATGCAGGGGCAAGCCGAGCAACTCGTCCACCTGATAATCCAGCATGGATGCGGCCGACGGATTGACGAAGGTAATCATGCCTTCCGTGTCCACCCCGCAAATGCCTTCCCCGGCAGAATCCAGGATCAGCTGGTTGCGGTAGCCGAGCTTCTCGATTTCCTGGCTGGACTGCAAAACCTGATTTTTCCATGCCTCCAGATTATCCGCCATCTCGTCGAACGAGCGCGCCAACTGCCCAATCTCTTCATTGTCATGCGGCAGACCGGAACGGGCGGCAAGATCGCGCTGGCCCATGCGCCTGGCCGCGCTGGACAGAGCCCGAACGCGTTTCAGCACCAGCACGTCACCGCCCACCCAGGCCAGCGCAAGCACCAGCAGGCCCATCCCCAGCATCAGCGAGACGTTGCGGACAAAGGCATGATTGGCTTGCGCATACACCACCTCGGCGGGAAGACCCGCCACCGCATAGGCACAACAGCTGGGCAGGCTGAACAAGGGGGTAAACGCGAATATCCGCCGGACGCCATCGAGGCCGACACCGTCATAAGTTCCCTCACCCTGCGACTGCTGAATGTGCTTGAACAGCGGCAGGGCGGCCATCGACTTGCCGACGTAATCTTCAGGATCGGGATGGCGGGCCAGAATGTTCCCGCCACCATCGAGCAGGATGGCAACATCCATCGTTTCCAGGTGTGGCGTTTCAGCCAGGCGTTCGTTCAATCGGTCAAGGTCGAGAAGAACGAAAACCACCCCCCAAACCTGATTGTCGGCATTGATGAGCGGATAGCCAAAATGAATGCCTCGCTTGGCGGCAACACGGCCGACCTGATAGTCGCCGACGGAGAATTCCCGGGTCGCGACCGCGCGCTGGAAATAGGCACGATCCGCCACGTTGACCGGCCCCGGCAGCGGCAGCGCGCTGCACACCACGTCGCCGTTGCTGAGCGCGACACCGACGTTGCCGTAATCCGAGCTGAAACGCAGGATGTTCGCCATCACCTTGTTGCAGGGACCCGCCGATTTGGCATCCGGGATTTCTGCCAGGGTCGAAAGGCCCTTCAGCAACTGGCGCACGGAGAAAGAGGTGGTCCGGTGCCCCTCGGCAAGCGTCTGCGCCAGCTTCAGCGCCTCTCTCTGCGCATATTCTGCTGCCTCCCGCCGCTGCTCGAAGGTAGAATAGAGCACCAGAAGAAAGGCCGGCAATACGGCCGCCAGGATCAGCAGCATCAGCCGGCAGCGCAGACCCATAAACAGCCGAAACATACCCCTCCCATTATTATTGTTTGATCTTAAAGTAGAATTTTATCTTAGTACATAATGACTATAGACTGAGTAAAATTCGACATTTTTCAGGGAAAACCCTAACCAAACCTCAGGGAGTTTCCAACGACGGCATCGCCCCTGATAAAATGCGATCATGAAACTCTACGGCATCCCCAACTGCAACACCGTCAAAAAGGCCCGCGCCTGGCTGACGGAAAACGGCATAGCAATCCCTTTCCACGATTTCAGGAAACAGGGCATCAGCGAGGAACTGCTCAAGAGCTGGATGAAACAGATCAGCTGGGAAAAGCTGGTTAACCGTCAGGGCACCACCTGGCGCCAACTGCCGGACGAAGCCAAGGCCGCGGTCTGTGATGAAAGCAGCGCGATCCGCCTGATGCTGGAAAAGTCCGGCGTGATCAAGCGCCCGGTGCTGGAAATGGACGGCAAGATTACCCTGGGCTTCGACGAAGCCGCTTATCAATCGCTATTCGGAATTAAATAATGGACAACAGTACGCTGGAACTGGCCAAGGCCCTCATCGCCCGCCGCTCGCTCACGCCGGACGATGCCGGCTGCCAGGATATCCTGATCGAACGCCTGGAAAAACTCGGCTTCAAGATCGAGCGCATGCGCTTCGGCGATGTCGACAACTTCTGGGCGCGCCGCGGTGACGCCAAGCCGGTGATCTGCTTTGCCGGCCACACCGACGTGGTTCCCACCGGCCCGGTGGAAAAATGGGGCAGCGAGCCCTTCACCCCGACCATCCGCGACGGCATGCTCTACGGGCGCGGTTCTGCCGACATGAAAACCTCGCTCGCCGCCTTCGTCACCAGCATCGAGGAATTCGTCGCGGCGCATCCCGGGCACAGCGGTTCGATCGCCCTGCTGGTGACCTCGGACGAGGAAGGCGTGGCGGTAGACGGCACCGAAAAAGTCGTGCTGGCATTGCAGGCGCGCAACGAGCTGATCGACTACTGCATCGTCGGCGAACCGACCTGCGCCACCCAGCTCGGCGACACCCTCAAGAACGGCCGGCGCGGCTCGCTGTCCGGCACGCTGGTGGTGAAAGGCATCCAGTGCCACATCGCCTACCCGCATCTGGGCAAGAATCCGATCCATCTCGCCGCCCCGGCCATCGCCGAACTGGCGAACACGGTGTGGGATCAGGGCAACGAATATTTCCCGCCCACCACCTGGCAGATCTCCAATATTCACGGCGGCACCGGCGCCACCAACGTCGTGCCCGGCACGGTGGAGATCCTGTTCAACTTCCGCTTCTCCACCGCGAGCACGGTCGATGGCCTCAAAGCCAAGGTTCACGCCGTTCTCGACAAGCATGGCCTGGACTACGATCTGGAATGGGCGCTCTCCGGCAAGCCTTACCTCACCCCCAGAGGCAGCCTGGTGGATGCTGTCGCCCAGGCAATAAAAGATACCACCGGGGTGGAAGCCGAGCTTTCCACCAGCGGCGGAACCTCGGATGGCCGCTTCATCGCCGACATCTGCCCGCAGGTGCTCGAAATCGGCCCGCTCAACGCCACCATCCACAAGATCGACGAATGCGTGGCCGTGGCCGACATCGAACCGCTGAAGGAAATTTACCGGCGTACGCTGGTGAATTTATTGGTGACCAAATGAATTTCGAAGAAGCGAAAGATAAGCTGATTACGGTGCGCGACCTGCTGCGCTTTGCAGCGAGCCGCTTCAACCAGGCCAACCTGTTTTTCGGCCACGGCACGACCAATGCTTACGACGAGGCGGCCTACCTGATCCTGCATACGCTGCACCTGCCGCTGGACCGGCTGGAGCCGTTTCTCGATGCGCGCCTGCTGCCGGAGGAAATCGATGCCGTGGTGGAAATACTCCGCCGCCGCGTCGAGGAACGCCTGCCTGCGCCCTATCTCACCCACGAAGCCTGGCTGGGCGACCTGCGCTTTTATGTCGACGAGCGCGTGATCGTGCCACGCTCCTTCATCGCCGAACTGCTGCGCGAACACCTTCAACCCTGGGTGGAGGATCCCGAAGCCATCGCCAGCGGCCTGGACATGTGCACCGGCTCGGGATGCCTCGCCATCCTGATGGCGCTCACCTTCCCCAACGCCCTGATCGACGCGGTCGACCTGTCCGCCGATGCGCTCGATGTGGCGCGGCGCAATGTCGCCGACTACGGCCTGGAAGACCGGCTGAGCCTGATCCAGTCCGACCTGTTCACGACCCTGGAAGGACGGCGCTACGACCTGATCGTGAGCAACCCGCCCTACGTCAACGCGCCCTCGATGCAGACCCTGCCCGAAGAGTATCTGCACGAGCCGCAAATGGCTTTGGCCAGCGGCGAGGACGGGCTGGAGCACGTACGCACAATCCTGCGCGAGGCTCCCAAACACCTGAACAAGGGTGGACTGCTGGTGGTGGAAATCGGCCACAACCGCGATGCGCTGGAAGAAGCCTTCCCCGAACTGCCGTTTACCTGGCTGGAAACCAGCGCGGGAGACGAGCATGTCTTCCTGCTGACCCGCGAGCAACTGGGTTAATACGTCGCCCTATTATTCTCTTGACACCGTAACCATATGGGTTACAATCAACCATGATTAGGTCGTTTGCACACAAAGGTCTGGAACTTTTCCATTGCACCGGCAAAACCAAGGGTATACAGGCCATTCACGCCAAGCGTCTGCATCAGATATTGACCATGCTGGAAGCTGCAAAAACCGTGGAAGACATGGACGCACCAGGACTTAAGCTGCACCCGCTGAAGGGCACTCGCCAGAATATCTGGGCTGTGACCGTTCAGGCAAACTGGCGCATTACCTTTCGCTTTGAAGCGGGCGATGCTGAAATCGTCAATTACGAGGACTACCATTAGGAGAAACACATGAGCAGGATGCACAACCCCGCTCACCCCGGCGAAATACTTCACGACCTCTGGCTGGAGCCGCTGGGCGTAAACATTACCGATGCGGCGGAAAAACTTGGCGTAAGCCGCAAGACACTATCCAAGATCATCAACGGCAACGCGGGCATATCAGCGGACATGGCACTCAGGCTGTCCGCCTGGCTGGGTACGACCCCTGACCTGTGGCTGGGCATGCAAGCCCAGTGGGAACTGTGGCAGGCCGAGCAACTGCCAAGACCAAATATCAAGCCGCTGGAGCGGATAGCGGCTTGAGTGTGAAGGTGTTAAGCAAGACCTGGTACCGTGATTTCAGCGCATGTAGGGCGGATGAGCGCAGCGTTATCCGCCGTATGAAATAATCCCCATGCGGCGGATAACGGCCTGCGGCCTCATCCGCCCTACTATCCCACCCCTGGCCTCCGACTCAACCCGTCTCTCCAATCAGCGCGATGGCGACGACTTGCGTGGACGGCGAGCCGGTTTTTCTTGTGCCACAGCGGGCGCCACGGGAGGATGTGACCTGATCCTGCTTACCCGCTTCTCCTCGTCAGGGCGCGTCTGCCTGTCGGCGATGGCGGGGGCTTCTATCCCCGCCCATTTCAGGATCTGACGCACCTGTAGCGGATCCAGCTCCATGGTTTGCCCGCGCTTCAGGCGCGGCGGCAGGTTGATCGCACCGAAGCGCACCCGCATCAACCGGCTGACGGTCAGGCCGACCGCTTCGAACATGCGCCGCACCTCGCGGTTACGACCCTCGCGCAAGACGACGCGATACCAGTGGTTGATACCTTCACCGCCCTGGTCGGAAATCGTATCGAAATTCGCCGTGCCGTCCTCAAGCTCGATCCCCGCCGTGAGCTGCTCCATCTGCTCGGGCGTGAGCGTGCCCAGGGTGCGCACTGCGTATTCACGCTCCACCTCGAAACGCGGGTGCATCAAATGATTGGCCAGTTCGCCGGAGGTGGTGAAAATCAGCAGGCCGCTGGTGTTGAAATCCAGGCGGCCGATGGCGATCCATTTCGAGGTTCTCATCTGCGGCAGGCGGTCGAACACGCTGGGACGGCCTTCCGGGTCGTCACGGCTGACGATCTCGCCTTCCGGCTTGTGATAGAGCATGATGCGCGGCATCTTGCCCGCAGCACGAACACGGACGTTCTTGCGATCCACCCGGACGACGTCATCATCGCCGATGCGAGCGCCCAGTTCGGCCACCTGACCGTTGACCGTCACCCGCCCGGCCTTGATGAGTTCTTCCATGTCGCGGCGCGAACCCAGCCCGGCCTGGGCCAGGATCTTCTGCAGCTTCTGGGTCGGCTGATGACCTCGACGCACATGCGGCGTGCCGGCTTTGTCGGTGACGACATCGTCCTCCTGAATTTCATACACTGGAGCGGGAGCTTCCTCTTCCCAGCCAGGCTTTACTTCGCTTTGCGCCTTCAGCGGCTTGCGAAACGGCGTCTTCTTGCCGCCGCGGAATTCCTGATTGCTCGCTTTCTTCCTTGGCGGCGAATCGGAGCGCGCTCCGGTGGAATCCTTCTTTTCTGGCATATCGTCCTGCTTTCCTTTATTCGTTAGTTGTTGCGAGTAAATTTACGTCGGCCTGCTCCAGCCGTGGCAATTCCTCCAGCGAGCGCAAACCAAGATCGTCGAGCATTTGTTTGGTGGTGGCGAACAGTGCCGGCCGGCCCGGCACGTCGCGGTGGCCAACCACATCGATCCAGCCGCGCTCTTCCAGCGTCTTGATCACCTGGCTGCTGACCGTCACTCCGCGGATATCCTCGATGTCGCCACGCGTCACCGGCTGCTTGTAGGCGATGATCGCCAGGGTTTCCATGACAGCGCGGGAATAGCGCGGCGGCTTTTCCGGGTTGAGGCGGTCGAGATGTTTCTGGTATTCGGCGCGCGCCTGGAAGCGCCAGCCACTCGC
>JAIOJM010000156.1 GCA_019911785.1 Sulfuricella sp.
CTTGAAGGATACGCTGGTGGCGCCGCTGCTGGAGGCCTGCAGGTAGGGGATGTCGGTGCCGTCCTCGATGACGGCCTCGGTCTGGTCGGACGTGAGCACGCGCGGGTTGGAAATGATTTTCCCCTTGCCATCCGCTTGCAGTGCCGACAGCTCAAGATTCAGAAAGCGGGTCGCATTCGATTGAAACAGGATCATGGACAAGACCCCAGCTACACCAGCGGAGCTTTTTGCGGGCAGGTTGACGTTCATGCCATCTCCGTTGTATGTCGGAACGGCTGCCGCCTGCATGGTGGAATATCCAGGGGCTTCGAGCTTTCCCCCAAAGACAGCTCTCGTGTCTCCTACTATAGGGGTTCCAATGGCTGGCCTGCTGTGATCTTGATAGCCGAGGCGAGCCCCCAGCGATTTGCTGAAAAGGTCGGTTGCCTCGACTATGCGCGCATCGATCATCACCTGCCTGACCGGTATATCGATCTGGTTGATCAGTTTGCGTACTTCCTCCAGCTTGGCCGGGGTGTCCTGGATAAAGAGCATGTTGGTACGCGGGTCCCAGACGGCGCTGCCGCGTTTGGAAAGGATTTTCTGTTTGTCGTCCGCAAGGATCTTCTGGAAGGACTCAGCCTTGGTGTATTTAAGCTGGAAGGTTTCCGTCCGCACCTGCTCCAGTTCGGAGATCTGCTGCTTTGCTTCCAGCTCCAGTTTTTCCTTGGTAGCAAGCTCCTCGCTGGGGGCAATCATGATGACATTGCCGGACTTGCGCATGCTTAATCCCGCTTGCTTGAGGGTAATATCCAGGGCCTGATCCCAGGGAACGTCCTTGAGACGAAGGGTGGTGGAGCTTCTGACGGAATCGCTGATGACGACATTCATTTCGGCGAAATCCGCGAGGACCGCAAGCAGCGTGCGGGTTTCAATATTCTGGAAGTCGAGGGAAAGCTTCTCGCCGCTGTAGCCGGTCTTGGTTCCTTGCACCAGTTTGTTGGGGTCTTCAATAATCGGTTTGACGTCCAGAATAAACTGGCGGTCGGTCTGATAGGCGGAGTGTTCCCACAGCCCCTTGGGTTCGATCACCATGCGGGCATTGTTGCCGTGAGCAAACGTGCTGACTGTTTGCACCGGCGTGCCGAAATCCACCACATCGAGCTTGCGCTCCAGGTTGCGCGGGAGGGTGGCGTTGATAAATTCCACTACGATGGATTTGCCCTCGGTACGGATATCAATGCCGGTATTGGTGTCGGAAAGGTCGACAACGACCCGGCCTTCGCCACCTTTGCCGCGGCGGAAGTCGACGTCTCGCAGGGCATGTTTTTGTGTGCCGGGGTGGGCTTCGGCAAATCTTGCGCTCAGCGTGGAGGTCACTCCGGTGGCTTCTGCGCCTTGCAGGGTGATCAAGAGCGTGTTTCCCGCGATCCTGGTTTCATAGCCGGCGGGCTTGGCCAGGTTGATGACCAGCCGGGTGCGGCTGCCTGCCTGAACGATATTCAGGTTGCGCAATACGCCTTCACCGACATCGATGTTGTTTTTCCCCAATGCGTTGGCCGTATCCGGGAGGTCCAGCGCAATTCGCGGTGGGTTGTTGACGGCAAACCCGGCGGGCGGTTTTTGCAGGGCATGCTTAAGCTTCAGGGTGATCAAGAATTTGCCGCTCTGCAGGGCGGAATAGTCCACGCTTTCGATGCTGTTCTGCGGCGTCTGGCCGGCTTCCGGGCTGGTGCCGCCTGGCTCGACAGCCGCGTGGCTGCCGGCAATAAACAGAGCAATCAGGCAGGCAGCCCGGAGAAAAGAGCGAAATGTCGATTTAATAATGTTCATGGCGGCCTCTATCTTTACTTTTGGCCTGGCGCGCTGGCCAGATTAATGCTGGTGTTTTGCTCGACCCAATTCCCGGTGCTGTCCTGAACAATTTCTGTCATGATAATTTCATTATCCGTAATTTTGGTGATCATGCCGAAATTTTGTCCCATGTGATCACCAATTTTGACCCTGTGCAGGGTGCCGTCAGAGGTTCTTACCAGGCCCTGTCTGACCTTGTTTTGTTCCAGAAAGCCGACCATCTTCAGGTTTTCAAGCGGATATTTCTCCAGTTCTTCCTTGTTGCGCTTGAGGTCGGGCTGGAGTCCTCCGCCTTGACCGGGTTGCAATTTGCGTGGCTTGAAAGGGTCGGGCAAGTCGAAGGCATTGTAGGCAAAGGATTCATAAGGCTTGATTTCCGGCAAGGGCTCAATCTTGCCACGCAATCCTTCCCCGGACTCGTTGACGAACTGCTTCAGGTCCTCCAGGCCATCCCCGCCGCAGGCGGTAAGGCCGAGACTGGCCATAATTAAAACAAGGTGGATGGGTCTCACTTCTTGGCTCCCTTGGCGGCTTTTCTCTGCGCGGCTTTCTGCGCGGCGAGTTCGTTCTCATCAAGGTAGCGGTAGGTTTTGGCAACGGCGCTCATGGTCAATGTCTGCCCGCTGGGGGTGATATTGATGTCGTTCAGGGTGACGATGCGCGGCAGCCGTGAAACATCGCTGGCAAAGGCTCCGAGGTCATGGTAATTGCCGGTTACGCGTATGGAAATGGGCCGCTCGGCATAAAACTCGGACAAGGTTTCTGTGGCTGCGGGTCGAAACAGTTCAAATTCCAGTCCGCGTCCCAGGCCGGCCTGGTTGATGTCCGTCAGGAGCGCATCCATTTCAGCCTTGTTGGGCAGTTGTTTGATCAGCGCGCCGAAAGCCTGCTCCAGGTCCTTGAGCTGTCGGCGGTAGGTATCCAGATTGACGGCCTGTTTTTTCTTCGAGATAAAGGTTTCGCGAAGTTGGGATTCTTTTTCTTTGGCGATATCCAGGCCGGCAAGCTGGTTTTGCCAGTCGAACCAGTATCCGGCGAAAAGGATGAGGATGAACAGCCCGCATAGCGCAAGCGCTTTCGGGATGATTGGCCAGTTACCAATATCCTTCGGATGGAGTTTTTTGAAATCGTCCAGGTTCATGCTTTTTTATCCTTGGGCTTGACGCTGCCCTCCCCCTTATCCTTGCTGGCGGCGGCCTCAGGCGGGACGAGTTTGACGTTCAAGGAAAATTCGCTGGCGCGCAGGTTGTTTATTGTGGCAGCCTTGACCTCGATCAAATTTGGGGACTGCAACCAGGGGGATGCTTCCAGGCTGCGCATCAATGTGGCGACCCGTGCATTGGATTGCGCGTACCCTTGCAGGCTGATGCTATCGCCACTTTGCTTGACTGCCTTGAGGTACACCCCATCAGGCAATTGGCGTACCAGTTGATCAAGCAGATAGACGACTGCCGAGCGGTTGCTCTGCAGGGTTTCCACCACCTGCTTGCGAGCCAGCATGGCTTGCGTTTGTTCCTTGAGGACTTTGATTTCTGCAATCTGGTCATCGAGTTTTTTGATTTCCGTTTCCAGAAAGTTATTCCGCGCCTCCTGGTTTTCGATCTGGGTGCCCAGAATGGTATGAACCATGAATACAATCAGCAAGCCCAGTACCGATGCGGCGCCGGCCATGAAAGCAAGCTCACGCTGGCGTGCGGCGCGTTTTTGCTCGCGGTGGGGCAATAGGTTGATGCGGATCATGATGGATCGAACCTTCGCATGGCAAGGCCACAGGCAATCAGTAATATCGGCGCGTCCTGCGCCAATTGGCGGGGTTTGACGCGCGAAGAGATCGCCATGTTGGCAAAAGGATTGGCGACAGAGGTGCGGACCTGAGTGCGCTGCGAAACGGCTTCGTCCGCGCCCGGGATCACGGCGCATCCGCCAGCCAGCAGAATATGGTCTACGTGGTTGAACTGGGTGGAAGAGAAGAAAAACTGCAGTGCTTTTGCCACTTCCAGCGCGAGAGAGTCTAAAAAGGGTTGAAGTACTTCAGTCTCATAATTTTCCGGCAGGCCGCCGCTGCGTTTTGCAATTTCGGCTTCTTCCGCCGACAGGCCATAACGGCGCTGGATTTCCTGGGTCAGTTGATTTCCGCCGAAAGTCTGCTCGCGCATGTAAACCGACTGGTTGTTGAGCAGCACGTTGACATGCATCATGGCGGAGCCGATGTCGATGATGGCAATGGTTTGATCCTGCCCGGCATTGGGCAGTTGCGGGGCAATCAGCTCGTAGGCGGTTTGGGTCGCGTAAGACTCCACGTCCATGACCAGCGCTTTTAATCCGGCTGATTCGATAGCGACGACCCGGTCCTCAACTTTTTCCTTGCGGGAGGCGGCGATTAAAACCTCGGCTTCTTCCGGATTGTTCGGAACGGGACCCAACACCTGAAAATCCAGGTTGACCTCGTCCAGTGCGAAAGGAATATACTGGTTAGCCTCGCTTTCCACCTGCATCTCGAGTTCGTTTTCACTCAGTCCGGCAGCAACAATGATTTTTTTGGTGATGACGGCCGCAGCAGGTAAAGCCAGAGCAACGTTTCTGGTACGCGTTCCCATTTGGTGCCAGGCGTGTTTAATGGCTTCCGCAACCGCTTCGAGATTGGCGATGTTGCCGTCTGCAACCGCATCCTTGGCCAGGGGCTCGATCGCATAGCGCTCGATACGGTACAAGCCCTTACCCGCATCGCTGAGTTCGACCATCTTGACGGACGAAGTGCTGATGTCAACGCCGATGAGAGGCGGAGACTTTGCCTGCAGGAAATCGAGATTCAAATTGAAGTCGAGCTGCAACGAATTTCCTTTTTAATTTGCCCGGTTATGTGGGTTACGCATAATTTACATTAAATGCTAGCAACAAGTGCTGGGTGTGTACAGTATTTTTTTGGAATTTCTTTTGTCGACCCAGAGCGTCTATAATCCCCCCCTTGAGTAATTTATGTCAATTGGCGCTAATATTAAATTAAGGTAAGAAAAAGTTTGATGAGTTCACGTTGGTGGCGATATCCACTGTTGGCCTTCCTGGCCTTGGGCTTTGTTTTTTCAGCCGCGATCATGCTGGCGGGAATTCTGGCCTATCCTGACCTCCCTTCGCTGGAGGTGCTGACCGATTACCGGCCAAAAATTCCGCTGCGCGTTTACACCGCAGAGGGCGCGTTGATTGGCGAGTTTGGCGAGGAGCGGCGTGCGCTGATCAAGATCGGGGACGTGCCCAAGCCGATGCGGCTAGCGATTCTCGCCGCCGAGGACGACAGGTTCTATAGCCATGGCGGGGTAGATTACATGGGGGTGGTGCGCGCCGCCCTGGCGAATCTGACCGCGGGCGGCGCCCGGGAAGGCGCGAGCACGATTACGATGCAGGTGGCGCGAAATTTTTTCCTGTCCGGAGAGAAAACGCTGACTCGCAAATTCAGCGAAGTGCTGCTTGCACTGAAAATCGAACACTATTTATCCAAGGACCAAATTCTCGAACTTTATGTTAACCAGATTTATCTGGGGCAGCGCGCTTACGGTTTCGCCGCTGCCGCCCAGACCTACTTCGGGCGCCCGCTTGAACGATTGACCGTGGCAGAGGTTGCGATGCTGGCGGGACTCCCCAAGGCGCCCTCGCGCTACAACCCTGTGGTTAACCCGAAGCGGGCAAAAATTCGGCAGCACTATGTCCTGCGCCGCATGCATGATCTCAAATACATTACCGATGCGGAATATCAGGCCGCCCTGGCGCAGCCTCTGGCGGTGAAGCGCGAGGTGCGTAATGCGGAGGTGAATGCGGATTTTGCGGCGGAAATGGTCAGGCAGGCGATGTTCGAGCGCTATCAGGAGGCGATTTACAGCAGCGGCATGAAGGTTTACACCACGCTGCGCCAGGCGGACCAGGAGGCCGCCAATCAGGCGTTGCGCCAGGGCGTGCTGGATTATGACCGCCGCCATGGCTACCGCGGGCCGGAGGGTTTTGTTGAGCTGCCGGTTAGCGCGGCAAACCTGGAAGAACTGCTGGAAGACGCTTTGGCGGATGCGGACGAAAGCAACGGCCTGATGCCGGCGATCGTCCTGGAGGCGGGCCCGAAGCGGGTAAAGTGCTACATCAAGGGGGGTGAAACTGCCCAGATTGGCAACGATGGCCTGAAATTCGTACTTAAAAACCTGGGCGACAATGCCAGCTCGAAAACCCGGCTGCGCCGGGGTGCATTGATTCGCGTCCAGAAGGATGACAAGGAAGGGTGGCAGATTTTACAGCTGCCGCAAATCGAATCGGCGCTGGTCTCGGTAGTGCCTCAGGACGGCGCGATTCACGCTCTGGTCGGAGGGTTCGATTTCAGCCGCAGTAAATTCAACCACGCCACGCAGGCATGGCGTCAGCCGGGTTCGAGCTTCAAGCCGTTTATCTACTCGGCGGCGCTGGAAAAAGGCCTGACCGCCGCAACCGTGATCAATGATGCCCCCATCGTTGTGGATGCGGCCCAAACCGGTGGCCAGGTCTGGGAGCCGAAAAACTTCGAGGGTGATTATTCCGGCCCGATTCGCTTGCGCACCGCCCTGACCAAGTCGAAGAACCTGGTTTCCATCCGTGTGTTGCAGTCCATCGGCCCGGCGTATGCCCAGGATTACATCGCCCGTTTCGGATTTTCGCCTGAAAAGCACCCGCCCTATCTGACCATGGCGCTAGGCGCGGGATCGGTGACCCCCATGCAAATGGCTGCTGCGTACTCGGTGTTTGCCAACGGGGGCTACCGTACTCAGCCTTATTTGATCGACCGGATTGTCGATGCACGCGGCACTCTGCTGGCGCAGGCCAAACCCAAGCGTGCCGGCGATGATGCCGAGCGCGCGATCGATGCGCGTAATGCCTTTATCATGACTTCCATGATGCGCGATGTGGTACGTTTTGGTACCGGTGCGCGCGCCATGCAACTGAAGCGTCAGGATCTCGCCGGAAAGACCGGAACCACCAATGATCAGGTGGATGCCTGGTTTACGGGTTTCAACCCCGGCCTGGTGGCGGTGGCCTGGATCGGCTTTGATCAGCCTCGTTCCATGGGGGGGGCAGAAACCGGTGCACAGGCGGCATTGCCGATCTGGATGGGTTATATGGGCAAGGCACTGAAAGGTGTGCCGGAAGCCGATCTGGTGGTGCCGGAAGGGGTGGCGACGGTCAAGATCGACCCGCAAAGCGGACGCCGTGTTCCCGATGGGAGCGAAGGAATTTTAGAATACTTTTATCAGGAAAATATTCCGGCCGAGCAGTCCGGCTTCCTCGAAGGCCTCTTTGGCGGTGGCGGCAAGTCCGCGGAAGAGGTCAAGGACCAATTGTTCTGAATCGGGAGAGAGAAAAAGCAGCGAATCTCCGGATGCGCGGGCGAATCGCGCACCAGGCAGCTCGCATCATGGCGGAGGACGGTCTTCAGGATTACACCTCGGCCAAGCGCAAGGCCGCTCGCCAGATCGGCGCGCCGGACACGCACAACCTGCCGGATAATGACGAAGTGGAGCGGGCCCTAAGGGATTATCAGGCGCTTTACCAGCGGGATGAGCAAAGCGTGCGTTTGCGTCAGCTGCGGCAGCAGGCCTTGGCGGCGATGCACCTGCTGGAGCCGTTCCATCCTTATCTTGCCGGTTCGGTTTTGAATGGCACGGCGACCCGCCACTCGGACATTAACCTGCAGTTGTTCACGGATAGCGCCAAGGAGGTGGAATTGTTCCTGCTGGCCAGGCAGGTGTCCTATAAAAGCGGCGAAAAACATCTCCATTTCAGGGGTGAAGAGCGCTCCTTCCCGGTCTTTACCTTGCTGGATGGCCCCGCCGAAATTAATGTTACGGTTTTTGCCGCGGAGGACATACGCCAAATTCCGCGCGGCCATGCTGAAAAAAATGCGCGCGCGCATGCCAGACAGGTCGAGACATTGCTTGAAGAGGGATAATTCCCTTATCTTTTCAAGATGGTGATGGGTAAAGCTGGTAATGAGTGACGAGTAATGGAAAAACCCATCACTCCATTTGGCTTTCCTTGAGCCAGTTTGCCGCATCCAGCGCAAAGTAGGTCAGTATTCCATCCGCGCCGGCGCGCTTGAATCCCAGCAAGGCCTCCAGCACGCAGGCCCTCTCGTTTAGCCAGCCATTCTGGGCGGCCGCTTTGAGCATGGCGTATTCGCCGCTAACCTGGTAAACAAAAGTCGGTGCCTGGTAGGTGTCCTTGATGCGCCGAACGATGTCGAGATAGGGCATGCCGGGCTTGATCATCACCATGTCGGCCCCTTCTTCGAGGTCCAGCCCCACTTCCCACAGGGCTTCATCGCTGTTGGCCGGATCCATCTGGTAGGTATATTTGTTGCCCGCCCCCAGATTGGCGGCGGAGCCGACCGCGTCGCGGAACGGCCCGTAAAAGCTCGAGGCGTACTTGGCGGAATAAGCCAGAATCCGGGTGTGGATATGATTCTGACCGTCGAGCGCGTTGCGTATCGCGCCGATGCGCCCATCCATCATGTCCGAAGGGGCGACCACATCGGCGCCGGCCTCGGCGTGAGTGAGCGCCTGCTTTGCCAGCACGGCCACGGTCTCGTCGTTCAAGACGTAGCCGTTGCCGTCGATCAGCCCGTCCTGGCCATGGATGGTGTAGGGGTCGAGCGCGATGTCGGTGATGATGCCCAGTTCCGGAAAACGCTGTTTCAGGGCGCGCACCACGCGAGGCACCAGGCCTTCCGGGTTATAGGCTTCGGCCGCATCCAGGCTTTTGAGAGGCAGGTCGATCACCGGGAAAATCGCCAGTGCCGGGATGCCCAGCCTGACACATTCCTCCGCCTGATGAAGAAGTTTGTCCAGGGTTTGCCGGATCACCCCGGGCATGGAGGAAACCTGCTCGCTGCGGTTATTGCCGTCCAGCACAAACACCGGGTAAATAAGGTCGGCCGGCGTCAGCAGGGTTTCGCGCATCAGGCGACGGGAAAATTCGTCGTGCCGCATGCGCCGCATGCGTTTATGAGGATATTTGCCCAAAGCGTGCATAGCAGTCCTGTTTAAAGTGAAACTCGCGAAATGAAAGGGTGTGTCTGTGCGGTGCATCGGCAATGCTGAAATCTATGTTAAGTGCGGAACTTTATTCCAGTCATTCCACTCTGAGCAAGTGGACGATAACCCTTTCGTCCCCCGCTTTTCCTCCCTGAGCGGGTGCCTTAATTCCCTATTAAGGCGTTTCATCCCCCCGGGTTTACTCCCCTTTACCCGGGGGTTTTTTTATTTTCAAAGATTACCCATGTCACCAGATTGCGTCAATCCGCAACCACGGCTCCCGCATCTTCTCGGGAGGCGGACAGCCATTTCCCTATCATTGCTTCCGCCTCGTCGAGCCCGATCCGTTTCAGGCTGGAAAAAAGCTGAACCGTGCAATTCGGGTAAGTGCGCTCCAGTTCCGCCCGAACGGTGCGTAACGTGGCCGTGGCTTGCTGCTTGCCGAGCTTGTCCGCCTTGGTGAGCAGGACATGCACCGGTTTGCAGGTGGGGATAAACCAGTTGAGCATCTGGCGGTCCAGCGGGGTGAGCGGGTGGCGGGCATCCATGATCAGCACCAGCCCGTGCAGGGATTCCCGCTCCATCAGGTAGCGGCTCAGCACGGTCTGCCAATGCACGCGCATGGCCTCGGGCACCTTGGCGTAGCCGTAGCCGGGAAGGTCGACCAGAAAGCGGTCGTTACCGAGGCTGAAAAAATTGATCAACTGGGTGCGCCCCGGCGTTTTGCTGACGAATGCGAGGCGGTTGCGGTTGGCCAGGGTGTTGATTGCGCTGGATTTTCCCGAGTTGGAGCGGCCCGCGAAGGCGATCTCGATGCCGCTGGGCGGCGGCAGGTCAGTGAGCTTGTCCGCCGAGATAAAAAACTGTGCTTCTTGAAATAATGCCATGTTGTTCCTTTTTCAGTCTGGCATGATAAGGCAAATTTGATATAGAATGCCAAGTTATTTTTAGCACATTCATACAACGGTTTAAGGAGCGAGCAATGAAACAAGCCATGGTGATGGCAGCGGTTGTCGGGTTGATGGC
>JAIOJM010000157.1 GCA_019911785.1 Sulfuricella sp.
CCGTCGATGCGGGGCTCACCTTCTAGAATCTGGCTGCGCACGATCTTGGCTTCCAGATTCTCGAAAATACCCTTGATCTGGTTGACGCGTGCGGTATCCATATCTTCGGTAAGCAGTTCGCCCAGTACGCGACTGCGAATCGCGTCGATTTTCAGGTAGCGGTCCTGCTTCTGGCGGACCTTGTAAGCTTCATTCAGATCGGCCTGGGCCAGTTGAGCAATTTTTTCGATCAGAGCCTGGTCCTGCTCTGGCGCCTTCCAATCCCATGGCGCAGCCGCCACTTCGTCTGCCAGCTCGTTGATCATGTTGATCACGGCTTGCATTTCATCATGGCCAAACACCACCGCGCCCAACATCACGTCTTCAGGCAGCTCCATGGCTTCAGATTCGACCATCAAAACAGCCGTTTCAGTACCCGCAACAACCAGATCCAGCTGCGAGGCTTTCAGTTCTGTCAAAGTCGGGTTCAGCACGTATTCGCCATTGATATAGGCAACACGCGCAGCGCCGATCGGGCCGTTAAAAGGGATACCAGAAATCGCCAGCGCGGCAGAAGCACCGATCAAGGCAGGAATATCGGAATCGATTTCACTCTCGGAGGACATGACGGTAGCAACGATTTGCACGTCATTGTAAAAACCCTCAGGGAAAAGCGGGCGCAACGGGCGATCGATCAAACGGGAAGTCAGGATTTCCTTCTCGGAGGGGCGACCTTCACGCTTGAAGAAACCACCAGGAATACGACCCGCAGCGTAAGTCCGTTCCTGGTAATCAACCGTCAACGGGAAGAAGTCCTGACCGGGCTTGACGCTTTTAGCACCAACCACTGTTACCAGCACGACCGTGTCGTCCAGGCTAACCATTATGGCGCCAGACGCTTGGCGGGCAATCTCCCCAGTTTCCAGCGTCAGTGTGTGACGCCCGAACGCAATACTTTTCTTGATATGGCTCAAAACGGTATCCTCTACTTAATCGTAATCTTCTTTATCGAGTCGGCAGGGCTTTTACACAACCTCTGCTCTAGCCATTGCCGAATCCATCCTTGCGGAATTCTCACTGACGCGAGAAAGCAGAAATTACTTACGCAAGCCGAGGCGCTCAATCAGGGTGCGATAGCGGTCAACACTGCTGCCGCGCAAGTAATCCAGCAGCTTGCGGCGCTTGCTGACCAGCTTCAGCAGACCACGACGGGAATGATGATCCTTGGCATGAGTCTTGAAATGGCCGGTGAGATCGTTGATGCGTGCAGTCATAAGGGCAACTTGCACTTCGGTCGAACCGGTGTCGCCCGTTGCCTTTTGATAATCCTGCACTATTTGTGCCTTTTGGGCGCTGTTCATTGACATTATATTCTCCGAAAATAAAACGCGTTATTTTACCTTGTATTATGAGATATTCTCAAGTAGTTCTCGCAGGTTAGCTCCCGCGAAAAATTCTGTTACACCGTACTCTCGACAGCGAGTCTTTTGGGTGCAATCTTGCCGTCATCTGCGATCTCGCCAATACCGACGAGGCACTGACCTTCGTCGTACAAAACCACTACCCCATCATGCACCTGCTTCGGCATCCAGATCGCCTGCCCTTGCCGAAAATAATGGGCGCTTTCCCGATCCAGTATTATTTTTGGCAGCCCGTCCAGCAGGCAGTCCGGCGGCAATAGCCGCGCGTCCCTGGCTTCCAGGTCCAACCCCTCGAGTTGCTCCAGGGTCACAGTCTGGCTAATATCAAAACTGCCAATACGCGTGCGCCGCAATGCCTGCATAAAGGCGCCACACCCCAGTACACGACCCAGGTCTTCCGCCAGCACCCGAATATAGGTACCCTTGCTGCACGCCACCGTAACGCTCAACTCGTCGCCAGCAAAGCTATCCAGAGTCAAGCTGTAAATCGTCACCGGGCGCGCTGCCCGCTCAATCTCAACCCCGGCACGAGCATAAGTATAAAGCGCCTTGCCCTGAAATTTGAGGGCAGAATGCATCGGCGGAACCTGGAGAATAGGGCCAATAAACTGTTGCAGCGCCTGTTCCACCTGACCAAGCGACAGATCGACGACCTTGCTGCTGGTCACCTCCCCCTCGGAGTCTCCCGTGGTAGTGGTTTTCCCCAGCTTGAAAACTGCCTGATAGGTCTTGCCTGCATCCAGCAGAAACTGTGAAAACTTGGTGGCCTCTCCAAAGCAGATCGGCAGCAAGCCAGTTGCAATCGGATCCAGATTGCCGGTGTGCCCCGCCTTGGCGGCTTGATACAGTCGCTTGGCCTGCTGCAGAGCGCCATTCGACGAAATTCCGTAAGGCTTATCCAGCAGCAGGACACCACTGATGGAACGCTTGATCCGTTTAAACTGCAATGGGCTATTCTTCTCGTTGATGCGCTTTATCTGAGGCAACCGCCTCGTCGATCAGCTGGGACAAGCGCACCCCATTCTCGACGGAAGTATCGTAGATGAAATGTAGCTGGGGCATGATCCGCAGTTTCATGCGGTGCGCCAGCTGCGTTCGCAGGAAGCCGGCGGCATGCTCGAGGCCAGCCTGCGCCTTGGGAGCCTGCCCAGCCGATTTCATCGTGGTGAAATACACCTTGGCATGCGCATAATCCTGGGTCACCTCGACACCCGTCAAGGTCACCAGACCGACACGCGGATCCTTGACTTCCATCTGGATCAGATCCGCCAGTTCGCGCTGGATTTGCTCGGCAACCCGGCCGGTTCGCAAAAAAGCTTTACCCATGACGGAGCTTCCTGACTATCCGTTGCATGAATAGTGGGCTAAAGGCTACGCGCAACTTCAACCATTTCATAAACTTCGAGGTGATCGCCGACTTCGAGATCATTAAAACCCTTCAGCGACAGCCCGCATTCGAAGCCGGATTTCACTTCCTTCACGTCGTCCTTGAAACGTTTGAGGGAGTCCAGTTCGCCGGTATGGATCACCACGTTGTTTCGCAACACACGCACCATGGAGCCACGCTTTACCGTGCCGTCGAGCACGTAGCAACCCGCAACCGTACCCACTTTTGAAATCCGGTACACCTCGCGCACTTCCACCAGGCCGAGCACGCTCTCCTT
The DNA here is from genome assembly GCA_019911785.1 of Sulfuricella sp. Next base: position 3,065 of record JAIOJM010000157.1, read on the forward strand.
GCGTTCCGGTGCCAGCATGCCCGACAGTGCAGCTTTGATCTCATCCACCGCATCGTAAATAATGGTGTAGTAGCGCACATCCACTCCGGAGGACTGGACCAGCTTGCGTGCAGTCGCATCAGCGCGCGAGTTGAAACCGATTACCACGGCTTTCGACGCCAGGGCCAAGTTGATGTCGGACTCGGTAATCGCTCCCACTCCGCTATGGATGATGTTGACTTTAACCTCGTCGGTGGACAGCTTCTGCAGTGCATGAGCCAGCGCTTCGTAGGAGCCCTGAACATCGGTCTTGATGATCAGCGGCAGAACCCTGACTTCGCCCTCCCCCATCTGCTCGAACATGTTCTCCAGTTTCGCTGCCTGCTGCTTGGCCAGCTTCACATCGCGGTACTTGCCCTGGCGGAACAACGCGATCTCGCGCGCCTTGCGCTCGTCGTTCAGCACGATCACATCCTCGCCCGCCATCGGCACCTCGGATAAGCCCTGGATTTCCACGGGAATGGAGGGCCCGGCTTCTTTCACCATGGCGCCGTTTTCATCCAGCATGGCCCGCACACGACCGAAGGCCCCGCCGGCCAGAAGCATGTCGCCCGCCTTAAGCGTTCCAGACTGCACCAGAATAGTCGCCACAGGGCCACGGCCTTTATCCAGCCGAGCCTCGATCACCAAGCCCTTGGCCGGAACATCCTTTTGCGCTTTTAGTTCCAGCACCTCGGCCTGCAACAGCACGCCTTCCAGTAGCTCATCGATGCCCTCGCCGCTTTTGGCAGAAACCCCGACAAACATGGTATCTCCGCCCCAATCTTCAGGGACGACACCTTGCGCCACCAATTCCTGCTTGATGCGTTCAGGATTAGCTTCGGGCTTGTCAATCTTGTTCATCGCCACGACGACCGGCACGCCTGCCGCCTTGGCGTGATGGACAGCTTCGATCGTCTGGGGCATCACGCCGTCATCGGCAGCGACCACCAGAATCACCACGTCAGTGGCTTTGGCACCGCGCGCGCGCATCGCCGTAAAGGCCTCATGGCCCGGCGTGTCGAGGAAGGTCACCATGCCGCGAGGCGTTTCCACATGATAGGCGCCGATATGCTGGGTAATGCCGCCAGCTTCGCCATGAGCCACGCGGGTACGGCGAATATAGTCGAGCAGCGAGGTTTTGCCGTGGTCGACGTGGCCCATTACCGTCACTACTGGCGCACGGGGCTCCAGGTGCACTTCATGCGCTTCAGCCTCGGCCAGATAAGCTTCAGGACTATCCAGGGCCGCCGGCTTGGCGACATGCCCCATTTCCTCGACCAGAATCATCGCAGTTTCCTGATCCAGCATCTGGTTGATCGTCGCCATGGTGCCCATCTTCATCATTACCTTGATGACTGCGGCCGCCTTTACCGCCATTTTTTGCGCAAGCTGCCCGACCGTGATGGTTTCAGGAATCATCACCTCGTGCACGATAGGTTCAGTCGGCATGGCAAAACCATGGGGTCCCTGATCTTCCGCCTTGTGATGAGCCCCCCTGTCCTTACGGTTGCGCCATCCGGTTGCGCCACCCATATCGCCACGCACTTTGATGCCGCGCTTCTTACCGGACGTATCCGCCCAGGTGGTTTCTTTTTTCTTGGCTGCCTTTTTCTCGACTTTCTCACCCGGCTTTACGACAGGCTTATGCAGCGTGCCTTCCGTTAATGAAGGCTCTGGCACCTTGGCAGGAACTTGAGTTGCAGCTGCCGCAGATTCAGCAGCCGCGGCAGCTTGTGCCACTATTTCGGCTTGTCGGCGCAGGCCCTTTTCCTGCTTTTCACGAATATCCGCGCTTTGACGTGCGAAAAGCGCTGATTGCTTGCGTGCTTCTTCTTCGCGCTTGGCAATTTCTGCATCGTGCAGCTGCGGCTTAGCTCTTTTCTTTACTGGAGCGGCCTCGACTGGCGCTTCAACCGGCGCGGCCTCGACTGGCACTTCGACCGGTGCCACTTCAGCTGGAGCGGCTACGACTGGCACTTCAACCAGCGCGGCTTCGACTGGCGCTTCAACCGGCGCCACTTCAATCGGAGCGGCTTCGGTCACGTCTCGTTTAACGAAAACCCGCTTCTTGCGCACCTCCACCTGGATAGTACGTGCCTTGCCAGTACTGTCCGCCTTCTTGATTTCAGTTGTTTCCTTGCGGGTCAGAGTGATTTTATTCTTCTGTTCCTTTGCGCCATGTGCACGGCGCAAATAGTCAAGCAACTGAGTCTTGTCCTTCTCAGTCAGCAAATCCTCGGACGCCGCTTTATTCACGCCCGCAGCCCGCAACTGTTCCAGCAACAGCGTTGCGGGCAAGCCCAGCTCGCCGGCAAATTGAGCCACGTTCATTTGTCCCATTTAGGTCTCCAGTACATTCTGCTCGCTATCGTCATGCAAACCACGGGGCGCGTGCCGTCATAATCAATTCCTTGGCGCGTTCACCATCCATCCCGGTCATTTCAACCAGATCGTCAACCGCCAAATCAGCCAGATCATCCATCGTCACCACGCCCTTGGATGCCAAGGCACGTGCTGTTTCATCATCCATACCCTCCATCGCCAGCAACTCGGCTGAGGGAGCCTCCATTTTTTCCTCGCTGGCAATCGCTTCCGTCAGCAACGCATTGCGTGCGCGACTACGCAGCTCATTGACCGTATCCTCATCCAAAGATTCAATTTCCAGCATCTCCGAAAGAGGGACATAGGCCACTTCTTCCAGTGTACCGAATCCCTCCTGCACCAAAATCCCTGCCACTTCTTCGTCAACATCGAGCTTTTGCATAAAAAGCGAAATAATCGCCGAACTCTCTTCCTGGTTCTTCTGATCTGCTTCTTCCTCGGTCATGATGTTCAAGGTCCAGCCTGTCAGCTCGCTAGCCAGACGCACATTCTGCCCGAGGCGTCCGATGGCCTGTGCCAGCTGCTCCTCCTCTACCACCACATCCATGCTGTGCTTTTCCTCATCCACCACGATGCTGCTGATCTCAGCCGGCGCCAAGGCATTGATCACAAACTGGGCGGGCTCGGGAGACCACAATATGATATCCACCCGTTCCCCGGCGAGTTCAGAGGTCACTGCCTGAACGCGCGAACCGCGCATGCCAACGCAAGTTCCAATTGGATCGATACGCTGGTCGTTTGATTTAACTGCTATCTTTGCTCGCACACCCGGATCTCTTGCCGCCGCTTTGATTTCAAGCAACCCATCCTCAATTTCAGGAACTTCCAGTTCAAAGAGCTTCACCAGAAACTCTGGCGCAATGCGAGACAAAATCAATTGCGGGCCGCGGCCTGCTCGGTCAACTCGGGACAGATATGCCCGCACGCGGTCGCCAATCCGCAAGTTTTCCTTGGGGATCATCTGGTCTCGCGGCAGCAAAGCTTCGATCCGCCCCGACTCGATAATGGCGTTGCCACGCTCCATCCTCTTGATGGTTCCGGTAACCAGATATTCCTTACGTTCCAGGAAGTCGTTCAGGATCTGCTCACGCTCAGCTTCGCGAATTTTCTGCAAGATCACCTGCTTGGCGGCCTGCGCACCAATACGGCCAAACTCGACCGGCTCAAGAGGTTCCTCGATATAGCCATCCAGCTCAACTTCAGGATCGCGCACCTTGGCATCAGTCAGGCCTATCTGACGCTCCGGGAACTCCACGGCATCATCCGGAACCACGTGCCAGAGGCGAACAGAAGAATACTCACCGGTATCGCGATCAAGGTCGACGCGCACATCCACATCCTCATGAAAACGCTTTTTTGTCGCGGAGGCCAACGCCAATTCCAGCGCAGCAAAAATCACATCCTTAGAGACGTTCTTCTCCCGCGACATCACATCCACGACCAGCAAAATTTCACGACTCATACTACCTCCGGCTATATATTCGGTATCAAACGTGCCTTGTCTATATTGGCAATATTCAGCGCCAACAGCGTGCCATCCACTTCCAGTTGCAGCACACCATCCTTAACCCCGCGCAAAACGCCCGCATAATTCTTCCTGCCGGCAAGCGCAACCCGCAATTTAATCTGAGCGCGATCACCGTTAAAACGAATGAAATCCGCTTCCTTCTTCAAAACCCTGTCCAACCCGGGAGAAGATACCTCCAGTCGGTCATAGTCGTAATCCATCTCGACCGCCAACAATCGCGACAGATGATTGCTCACGAAAGCGCAATCATCGACGCTGATTCCGGCCGGCTTATCGATAAACAAACGAAGGGACTTGCCTCGCTGCGACACCTCGAGGTCTACAAACTCATACCCCAGACCGGTTACCGTGGATTCCAGCAAACCGTATAAATCCATATCTCCGCCACAAATAAAAAATGGGCTGACAGCCCATATACGATTTGCGCATTATAGCAAATATTCAGTATGAATGAAACATCAACCGACAAAGCGGTTTCTGATTGAACCAGGAACTCTTGCCACGACCTACCCTAACTTTTGCTGCGCTCTAAAAAAACAAAACCCCCTGCAGCAATCGCTGAGGGGGTCTGTCTGATAAGGAGCCTGGCGGTGACCTACTTTCACATGGGTATCCACACTATCATCGGCGCACGTTCGTTTCACTTCTGAGTTCGGGATGGGATCAGGTGGGTCCAAACTGCTATGGCCGCCAAGCATAACTGGCTGCTGAAGGGGGTGTTTTCCCTTCGGCTAAAAACTGGAAGAAGTAAAGTTGGATATTGTATCTCGTATTGCGCTTAAGGTTATAGGATCAAGCCTCACGGTCAATTAGTATCGGTTAGCTTAACGCATTACTGCGCTTCCACACCCGACCTATCAACGTTGTGGTCTTCAACGAACCTTTAGAGGGATCAAGTCCCTGGGAAGTCTCATCTTGAGGCAAGTTTCCCGCTTAGATGCTTTCAGCGGTTATCTCTCCCGAACATAGCTACCCGGCGATACGACTGGCGTCATAACCGGTACACCAGAGGTTCGTCCACTCCGGTCCTCTCGTACTAGGAGCAGCCCCCCTCAAACTTCCAACGCCCACTGCAGATAGGGACCAAACTGTCTCACGACGTTTTAAACCCAGCTCACGTACCACTTTAAATGG
>JAIOJM010000158.1 GCA_019911785.1 Sulfuricella sp.
CTGGGCGTGCACAAGTAAGCCCAGGTTTCAAACGATGCAGTGAAAGGCGCCCCCACTTTGCTGGGGGCGTTTTTTTCCAGGGTCAAGAAACCTTTCTTGCCTCACGGATAAGGAGAAAATGATGCCCGCCAAAGATCAGTACAAGGTTCACAAGGAACCCTTTTATCAACAGCAAAGCAACGAAGTAACGCTTTATGAGGCAGCCTATGCCGCCCGTCTGCCGGTGATGATCAAAGGCCCGACCGGCTGCGGCAAATCGCGCTTTGTCGAATACATGGCGTGGAAACTGAATAAGCCGCTGATTACCGTAGCCTGCAATGAAGACATGACTGCCTCCGATCTGGTCGGCCGTTACCTGCTCGATGCCAGCGGCACGCGCTGGCTGGATGGTCCGCTGACCACCGCGGCGCGCATCGGCGCGATCTGCTATCTGGACGAAATCGTCGAGGCGCGCCAGGACACCACGGTGGTGATCCATCCCCTGACTGACCACCGCCGCACCCTGCCGCTGGACAAAAAGGGCGAACTGCTCGAGGCACACCCCGACTTTCAGCTGGTGATTTCCTACAACCCCGGCTACCAGAGCCTGATGAAGGACCTCAAGCAATCCACCAAACAACGCTTCACCGCTTTTGAGTTCGACTACCCGGAAGCCAAGCTGGAAGCCGGCATTGTGGCCAGGGAAACCGGCATGAGCGAAGAGCTGGCGAGCAAACTGGTGAAAATCGGCGCCACCGCGCGCCACCTCAAAGGCCACGGCCTGGATGAAGGCATTTCCACCCGACTGCTGGTCTACGCGGCCACCCTGATCAAGGGTGGAGTGGAACCCCGTGACGCCTGCCGCATGGCCCTGGTACGCCCGATCACCGACGATGCGGACATTCGCGATACGCTGGATCACGCGATAGACGCCACTTTCGGCTGAGAGATTGTGAAGAATCGACAGCTCACCGCAGAGGCGCGGAGACGCAGAGAAAGTCATTTTAGAACAATAGGTTTGCTCTGGGTTTTCTCTGCGTCTCCGCGCCTCTGCGGTTAAAGAAGTTCAGGCATTTCTTCACAGCCTCTGAGGACTACGAAAATGGCCGAAGCGAACACCGAATACGAACACCCGCTGATGAAGGGCTACCGGGAGCAGCTCGGCTGCGGCTTCCCGCAGGTCGCCGACGTATTCGAGGACTGCATGGCAGAGGCCTTGTCGGTGCTGTCCAGAGAGGGCGTCGATGCCTATCTGGAGTACGCGCGCTTTCTGTGCAAGATGGGGCGCGGCGTCGAGCCGGTGCTGATCTTTCTGGAAGAATGGCCGTCGGTCGCCGCCACGCTGGGCGAGGCGGCGCTGCCCAGGTTCACGGCTTTCATCCACAAGATGCACAAGTCGCCCAACGGCAAGGCCATCGTGCCCTTCCTGCAATCCCTGGCGGCCACGGCGCGGCGGCTGCATTCGCCGGAACAGATGCAGGACTACATGGACCTGGCGCTGGATTTCATGACGCGCACCACCGGTTCGATTCATGGCATCCACACCACCTTCGCCAGCCCGGGCCTGCCGGAATTTTTTCAGCAGACGCCGTTCCTGTTGAGCCAGGTTTCCATTGCCGGGCTGAAAAACTGGGTGGAATACGGCATCCGCAATTACCACGACCATCCCGATCGCCAGCGCGATTATTTCAGCCTGAAATCGGCCGACAGCCGCGCCATGATGCAGCGGGAACGCCACGGCACGCTGCTGGTGGATGTCGAACGCAAGCTGGATATGTATTTGCGCGGGCTGTGGAATGACAGCAACCATTTCGTGCCGTACTCGCTCAAATTCGACGAGCTGCGCAAGCCGATTCCCTACTACGACAAGCTGGGCATCCGTCTGCCGGATGTTTACGACGATTTTGTTGTGCCCGGCGGCCCCCTCTCCAACTCTCCCCCGCAAAGCGGGAGAGAGGGCAATCGTCTCCCTGCGGGAGAAATAATTGTTTCTGGAATTGACCGCTACCGCGCCGTGCTCGCGCACATCGTCGGGCACCGGCGCTGGACCACGGCGATCTTCGCCGACAACTACAGCCCGTTCCAGCGCATGACCATCGAGTTCCTGGAAGATTCGCGCGTCGAGTATCTGGCCATTCGCCAATATCCGGGCCTGCGCCGCATCTTTCTGGCCTTGCACCCGGTACCGGCGGAAGATGCCTGCGATCCGGAAAAGGAATCGGCCGTGCGCCATCGCCTGGCCATGCTGTCGCGCGCCATTCTCGATTCGAACCATGGCTACCGGAACCCGCACATCATCGAATTCACCCAACGCTTTCACGCACTGATGGCGCAGGGCGAATCCGGCACGCAGGAAATCGCCGATCTGGCCGTTTTGTTCGGCGCCAAAGCGCGCCGCCAGAGCGACCAGCTGCCGAATATCCACTTCAAGGATAC
>JAIOJM010000159.1 GCA_019911785.1 Sulfuricella sp.
CTTTTCCAGCACCGCCTGCACCAGATATCTCGGCCTATGCCGCACCTGCTGGTAAACCCGACCGACGTATTCGCCTAAGAGGCCGATGCCGAACAGGGTGATGCCGATCAGGAAGAAGGCGATGGCGAACAGGGTGAACAGGCCTTCCGCCTCGGGGCCGACGATCAGGCGGCGGATGAAGAGGTAAACCACGAACAGCGCCGACAGGATGGAAACCGCGATGCCGGCCAGCGAGAACATTTGCAGCGGCACCACCGAGAAGCCGGTCATCAGGTCGAAATTCAGCCGGATCAGGCTGTACAGCGAGTATTTCGATTCTCCCTCGGCGCGCTCCTCGTGCTCCACCACCACTTCGGCGGGGTGTTGGGCGAAGGTGTAGGCGAGCGCCGGGATGAAGGTGTTGACCTCCTTGCAGGAGTTGATGGCATCGATGATGTCGCGGCTGTAGGCGCGCAGCATGCAGCCCTGGTCGGTCATCTTGATGTGGGTGATGCGTTCGCGCAGGTTGTTCATGGCGCGCGAGGCGACGTGGCGCCACCAGCTGTCGCTGCGCTGTTTGCGGATGCTGCCGATGTAGTCGTGGCCCTCGTCCATCCTGGCGAGCAGCTTGCCGATTTCCTCTGGCGGGTTTTGCAGGTCGGCGTCCAGGGTGACGACGCGCTGGCCGCGGCAGTTTTCGAAGCCGGCCATGATCGCCATGTGCTGGCCGAAGTTGCCGTTGAACAGGACGACGCGGGTGACGTCCGGGCGCTTCTGGAACTGCTCGCGCAGGATCGCGGCGGAACGGTCGCGGCTGCCGTCGTTGATGAAGACGATCTCGTACGCAATGCCGAGCTTGTCGAGAGCGGGGTAGAGCCGGTCGAACAGGGAGTGCAGGCCTTGTTCCTCGTTGTATACCGGGACGACGACGGAGAGTTCGATGGGGTTCATTTTTGGGCGGTCTCGATGATTTCCTTGGCTGCGGCGCATACCCGCTCCACGTCGGCGAGCTCCATTGCCGGGAACAAGGGCAGGGTGACGGTTTCGCGCCCGATACGTTCGGCGTTGGGGAAGTCGCCTTCCTTGTAGCCCTGTTCGCGGTACAGGCTGAACAGGTGCAGCGCCGGGTAATGGATGCCGACACCCAGCCCGCGCTGGTGCATGGCGTCGATGAACTGCTTGCGGCTGATGTTGATCTGATCCAGCGGCAGCAGCGGCGCGAACATGTGCCAGCTGTGACCTTCGTCGCCGCGCGCCGGAAGCAGGCAAGCGGGTTCGGTGGCGAAGTGCCGGAAATAATGCGCCACCAGTTCGCGCCGCCTGGCATTGAAGCCGTCCAGCAGCGGCAGCTGGCCTACACCTACGCGCGCCGCCACATCGGACAGGTTGTACTTGCCGCCGGCGACGGAGACGTCCATGTTGCCCTCGGCATCGCGCGAAATGCCGTGGAAGCGCAGCTGGTCGAATTTCTTCACCTCTTCGGCATCGGCGAAGGACAGCGCGCCGCCCTCGATGGTGGTCATGTTCTTGTTGGGGTGGAAGCTGAACGAAACGATGTCGCCGAAGCTGCCGATTTTCCTGCCTTGCCAGCTCGATCCGATGGCATGGGCTGCGTCCTCGATGACGCGCAGCTTGTGGCGGCTGGCGAGGTCGTAAAGCGCAGCCATGTCCACCGGCAGGCCGGCGAAATGCACCGGCATGATGGCGCGGGTTTTCGGCGTGATCGCGGCTTCAACCTGGTTAAGATCGATATTGCGGCTATTGATGCCGACGTCGACGAACACCGGCTTCGCGCCGACCCGCATGATCACGTTCGGCGTGGCGGCGAAGCTCATCGCCGGCGTGATCACCTCGTCACCCGGCCCGATGCCGCACACCTGCAACGCCACTTCCAGCCCGCCGGTGGCGGAGGTGAGGGTGCGCACGGTGCGCCCGCCCAGGTAGTCCGACAGCGCCTTTTCCAGCGCCTGCACGTTGGGGCCGGTGGCCAGCCAGCCGGAACGTAACACCTCGACTACGCCCTGGATGGTGGCTTCGTCGAGAGTGGGTTTGGTAAAGGGTAAATAGTTCAAAGTGTTGAGTCCTGACATGTTAGCTGCGCGCAACGACATAAACGCCGACAATTATAATGCCGATGCCGGCCATGCGGGTGACCGAAACGGCCTCGCCGAACAGCCACAGGGCGGCGAGCGCGTTCACCACGTAGCCGATCGACAGCATCGGATAGGCGATGCTGACTTCGACCCTTGAGAGCGCCATGATCCATACCACCACGCTGATCACGTAGCAGGTGAGCCCGCCCATGATGTGCGGCTCGGTGGCGAGTTGCCAGCCCACCGGCAGGACATTGTCGCGGCTGAAGGCGAAGTGGCCGACGGCATTGGTGCCGGCTTTGAGGAGCAGCTGGGCGGCGGCATTGAGCAGCACGCCGAGCAGGATCAGGGAAAAACTGAGCAGGTTCATGGTGTGGTTACCGCCGTCTTGTCGACGCTGCGGGCGATAACCCGCATCGGCAGTCCTTGGCCAGCGAGCTGCTGGTAGGTTGAGTGAGGCATGATCGCCAGGGCGTAGGGCTGCCGCACCCAGGCCTGCTTGAAGGACTCGATGTCCGGCAGCCATTTATGCGGTTCCTGCGTGAGGCCGAAGGCCATTTCGTCCTGATAGGCGACCAGGGTCACGGTGCGCTTGAGGTAGAAGGTCAGCGTCTGGTCGTAGCCTTCCAGGCTGTAGAAAGGCGCGCCGGGCCGCAGATGGGGCTTGATTTGCTCGGCGATGGCGAAGTCCGAGCGCGTCGCCGACAGGCTGTCGTGTCCGGTCAGAAGAACCTGGGCGGCGATCAGGCTGGTGCAGGCGAGGACGATGATCGCGCCGCGTACCTTGTCGCGGTAACTTAAGCATAGTGCGCCTACCGTTCCGGCCAGCCAGATGGCGGAAGCGGCCAGCAGCCAGTTGGCGAACACGGCGTACTGCCCCCGCGCCAGTTCGTTGCCGGCAAAGCGCACCGCGTTGGGGGCCAATATCAGGCCGGCGGTGGCCAGGAAGGCCACCGGCAGCATCTGCCAGAACAGGCGGCGTCCGTCGATGCGGCTGAGGTGTTCGCCGATCAGCAGCGCCAGTGCCGGGAAGATCGGCAGAATGTAGGAAGCGAGTTTGGAGCCGGAGAGGGAAAAGAAAACGAAAATGAATACCGCCCAGATCAGCAGAAAGCGTTTTGGCTTGAACCGTTGCTGTGCAGCAGGCTCGGCCTTCCAAGCCCGTACCATTGAATCGATCAGGGTGACAATCCAGGGCAGAATGCCGGCGGCAAGCACCGGGATGAACCACCACCAGGGTTCGTAGCGGCCATGGGTTTTGGTCAGGAAGCGCTCGAAATGTTCATGAATGAAAAAGAAATGGAAAAATTCGGGGTTGGCGATCGATACCGCGATGAACCAGGGCGCCGCGATGGCCATGAAAAGCGCTATTCCGCTGACCAGATGCAGCTTCTTCCACAAGCCAAAATCACGCTCGATCAAGGTGTAAAGCACCAGTACCGCACCCGGCAGGACGATGCCCATCAATCCCTTGCTCAGGACGGAAAAAGCCAGTGCAGCCCAGGCAATGTGCATCCACAGGCGGTTGGCGCGTGCGCTGGCCGCATCCTGCTGCGCCAGCAGGAAACTCATCAGCGCCCCCCCCATGAAAAATGTCATCCCCATGTCCAGGGAGTTCATGTGGGCGATCAGGGTGTAGAGCAGGCTGCTGCCGAGCACCGCGGCGCTCAACAGGCCAGCCTCTCGACCGAACAAACGGGTCGCGGCGAAGGCGGTGAAGAAGATGCCGAGAAAGCCGGTCAGCGCACTCCACAGCCGCGCCGTCCAGTGGTGTTCGCCGAACAGGCGGTAAGTGCCCGCCGTGATCCAGTATTGCAGCGCGGGTTTTTCGAAGTATTTGATGCCGTTCAGACGCGGCGTGATCCAGTCGCCGCTGGTGGCCATTTCACGGGCAATTTCCGCGTAGCGGCCCTCGTCCGGCCTGACCAGCTTGCGATATTCGAGATTGCCGAACCAGACCGCGGCCATCAGCAGGACAAGCAGCATCCAGGCGCGTCGTAGGTTCACTGTATCGGCGGGAGCCATGCAATTTCCGTATAAAAAGCGTTGGCCAGCATTATAAACGAGACCGGCCGAAGGCAAGCTGCAGGGCCGGCAGCAGGCAGACCAGCGCCAGCCCGCGTTGCAGCATGATCGCATCGGGATAGCTGACGTCGGGTGAAATCAGCAGGGCCAGCGCGCAAGCAGCCAGCGCCAGCCCCAATATCCACTTTCCTGTGCGGCTTACTCCCCAGCGCCAGCGCTGCGCGAGCAGGGTGCCCAGTACCGCCGAAAGCCAGCCGCCGAAAGCGCCACCCAGCACGTCGAGCGGCCAGTGCACGCCGACCGCGATGCGTGAAATGCCAATCAGAAGAGCAGCCGCAGCCAGCAGCCAGACCAGGGCGCTACGCCTGAGATAGAGGCTGAGGATGCCCGCCACGGTGAAAATCGTGGTGCTGTGACCCGAGGGGAATGAACCGTGGCGGTGCGCCGGGCCGATGACATGCAGCAGTTCGGGGGCGATTACCGCCGGCGGGCGTAGCGCGCCGATCGGGCCTTTCAGGCCATGCACCCACAGAATAGCAAAGATGACGGCGAGCGCGAGCGACCAGAGGATATCCGGACGGCGCCCGATCAGCGGAGCCAGCAGGGTCAATCCGGCCAGGGTGCCGCCCAGCACGGTCAGGTTCTGCCACAGCACATCGCCGGCCAGCGCGCCCAGGCCATTCAGATACAGGAACAGGCTGCGGTTGGCGTCGCTGGCAAGGAGCACTGCCATGCCGGTGAGCGCAAGCAGCGGCACCAGCCAGACACGCGGCTCGCGCCAGGAAATGCGACAGGGGGCGGGGGAGAGGAAATTCATGCGCTTATTCCCTTATCCTGACCAGGGCGATGCCGTTCTTGCTGTAGAGCGTTTCATAGGCGCGCAGCTCGGCCAGGCGGTGGGTTTGGGTGATCACGATGTCGCCGCGGCGCGGGTCGCGTTTTTCCACGATGTGCTGGCTGTAGACGCTGAAGCTCGGCATGTTGAGCCCCCACATCACGACCGTATAGCCGCGGTCGCGCGCCAGCAGCGCGGCTTCCTTGATCGGCCCCTGCTGCATGCCGCCGAACAGGGGAAGGAGCAGCAGTGAGAAGCCGGTTGCCAGGATGACGCCGCTCGCCAGCAGTTTGGCGCCCAGGGCGAAGCGCTTCTCCACCATGAAATACAGAGTGAGCAGAGAGAATCCCGCAAAGAAGGGGTAATGCCAGACACTCAAGGATTGCCGGGTGGCGGAGAGCATTTCCCGGTAATAGGGCTTGTTGATATGGGGGATGGCGGCTTCGATCAGTTGCGGCAGGAACAGCAGCGCTGCAAGCAATAGCAGCAGCGGCAGGAAAGCGAGAAAGCGCGAGCGCAGTTCATCCAGGTAGGCCGCCATCAGGATGAAAACGCCGGAATAGCCGTAAATCAGGTAATGCGGCAGCTTGGTGGCGGAAAGCGAGAAGACCGCGAAGACGGTGGCGAACCATAGCAGGAGGAAAAGCTGCAAGTCATCCTTGATGATGCGGCGCCACTGCGCGAAAGTCTTGAGCAAGACCGTGGTGTAGGGCAGCACGCTCAGCAGCAGCACGGGAACATAGTAGAAATAATTGCCGCCATGGCTTTCCATCGGTGCGGAGAAGCGGTCGATGTTGTGCTTGAGGAAAAAGCCGCGGAAAAAACCGTCGCCTTCGACCAGATATTGCGTCACATACCACGGGGCCGCAATGGCAAAAAACAGGGCTATGCCGCGTCCGTTCAGCACCAGCGCCAGCCACCCCCTGAGATCATTGCGCAGCGCGCTGTAGAGGAAGGTCACTACGCCCGGGATGATTACGGCGACCGGCCCCTTGGTCAGGAACCCCAGGCCCATGGCGGCAAAAGCGAGATACAGGTATTTGCGTTCGTTAAAGCGCAGGAACAGGTAGGCGCTGAACAGCGTGGCGCTGATCAGCAGGTTGAGCAGCGCATCGGCGGTGGCCACCTTGACGATGACGGAAACCGCCAGCGCGCTGGCGGTGATGATACCCGCGGCGAGTGCCTGCCGGGCATTGGCAGCGCGGCGCACGAACAGATAGGTCAAGATCACCCAGGCGCTGCCGGCAAGGGCGGAGGGCAGGCGGAAGGCGAATTCTTTGATGCCGAACCGGTAAACGCTGGCCGCCTGCAGCCAGTAGATCAGAATCGGCTTGTCGTAGCGGGGTTCGCCGTTGAGCGTGGTGGACAGGAAGTTGCCGCTCGCCAGCATTTCGCGCGTGGCTTCGCTGAAAGCGCCCTCGTCGAGATCGAACAGGGGAAAGCCGCCGATGCCGAGAAAGAAGCAACCGAGCACGGCGACGGCGAGCAGGGCGTAGTGTGTGAACGGAATGGGGCGGGGGAAATCTGGCAAGTAAGGCTCGATGAATGGTTAATGTAAAAAAGGCATTTTACCGCAAATTAGCCCTCTTCTCGTAACCAGGATGGAATGTCGCGTTGGCCGTGTAATACGCGCCAGATGTCGATGTGGCTGGACTGCTCGACATAAAATATGAGGAAGGGGTAACGCTTCAATGGCCATGAGCGCAGTCCTGGTAAATCCAGTTCATGCGCGTAGCGGGTGGAACCCGTTGCCGAATGGCGGGTGATGTGCTTATAGGCTTGCTCCAGAGCATCGATAAAGCCCAGAGCGACTTGTTCCGAGGCTTCATTCAGGTAGTGGTCGACAGCGTCCTCGACATCCCGCTGCGCAATGATGCGCGGGATGATGGGCTTGCATTTCATCCACGCGCGCGCTGTTGGACGCGGTCACGCAGAGTGTCGAAATAGACGCGGCCGACAGGCTCGCCCGGAGCGGATTCCGCTCCTTGCAACAGAAGCGCGCGCAGACGCGATCGATCCTGATCCTTGCGGATTAGCTCGCGCATATACTCGCTGCTCGTGCCATAGCCACGCTGGGAAACTTGCTCGTCCACGAAGGACTTGAGTGCGTCGGGTAGGGAAATATTCATCGTGCTCATGGTGTTATGCTAGACCGTTTGGCAAAATTTGGCAAGGCGCTAATCCCTGGATAACAGGAACAGCGGGGCGTAGAGAATGCCCTGAATCACGGCGCACAGGCCGTAAAGTATGGCCGTCGCGGCGGCTGTCTCGCCGGATACGCCGGCGAAGCCGAATACCAGTACCGCGGCGAATTCGCGCGTGCCCCATCCGCCGATGCCGACCGGCAGGGCGGCG
>JAIOJM010000160.1 GCA_019911785.1 Sulfuricella sp.
CTCCAGCAGCGCCTTGTTCTGCGCCAGGCCGCCGTTCATCTTCCAGTTACCCGCAACCAACTTTTCCCGCATGGCTGTTTTTCTCGTTTTTGCAAAGCGGGTCATGATACTGTTTCAGGCCGGCCCGGTCAATCCTGGTTAGCCGACCGCAACGCACCATGAGTTCTTGTTATTTTTCCGGCAGCAAAGTAAATTCTACAAATAATCCAACCGAATCCGGACCATGCCCAAAAAAACCGACTCGCACCCCCATTCCGCCGAGCAGGAGCTGGGCGACAAGACTGAAGAAGAGGCGCTTCAGCTCAACGCCTTCGCGTTGATCCCCGAAAAAGCCCGGGAAGAAACGCGCGGCCTGATCGAGCGGCTCAAGCGCGGCGAACAGGTGCCGCCCAGCGAAACCTGGCACCGCACCAGGGACGGCCGCGAGATCAAGGTTAGCCTGACGACCTCGGTGTTGCTGGACGAATCCGGCAATCCCGCTTCCATCGCCACCACCGAAAAGGAGATATGATGGCCGACGGCCATGAAACGCTGAACAAATCGCAGCTAATCGGCCTGCTCGATCAGCATCAGACAGATCAGGCAGATGCGAAGACCAACCTCATGCAAAGCGAAGCGCACCTGCTGCAGGAGCTGCAGATCCAACGGATCGAACTGGAAATGCAGAACCGCGAGTTGCGGGAAGTGCAGGAGCGGCTGGAAGAGGCGCGCGACCGCTATGCCGACCTGTACGATTTCGCCCCGGTGGGCTACCTCACGCTGGAAGAGACCGGGCGCATCCTGGAAATCAACCTGACCGGGGCGGCGATGCTGGGCGACGAGCGCACCAGCATCATCGGCGAACCCTTTTCCGCCCGCCTGGCCCTCAACGACAGCCAGCTGTTCTTTCATTACCTGAATCGGGTATTCCATTCTAGCGGCAGCAGCAATATCGTCACCGAGGTGAAAATCCAGCGCGACGATGCCGAGCACGACGTCCGCCTGGAAAGCGCCCTCATGAAGGATGCAGTCGGCCGAAGCCGCACCTGCCGCATGGTCATGACCGACATCAGCGAACAGAAGCGCACGGCGGGGGCGCTGCAACAGATGCTCTCGGCGCAGGAGGCGCTGCTCGGCACGATTCCGGCCATGGTGTTCTTCAAGGATACGGATCTGCACTACACCGCCGTCAGCCAGGTGACTGCTGATTTCTTCGGCCGCCCAATGGCGGACATTCTGGGCAGGACGAATTTCGACCTGATCCCGCGCGAGCAGGCCGAGGGGTTCCAGCGGATTGACCGCTCCGTTCTGCTTTCCGGCAAGCCGCTCAGGAACAGGGAACAAATGGCATCCGATGCCAAGGGCAATCTGCTCATCCTCTCCACCTCGCTCGCCCCTTATTTCGACCCGGACGGCAAAACAGCCGGCCTGGTGGGAGTCGGCGTCGACATCACCGCGATCAGGGAAGCGGAACAGCGCTCGCAAGACCTGCTGCAGCAGAACCGCCTGCTCACGCAGCGCCTGTTCAGCCTGCAGGAATCGGAACGACGCCACCTTGCCCGGGAACTGCACGACGAGCTCGGCCAATGGCTGACTGCGATCCAGGCTGAAGCCGAGGCGATTTGCAGCAGTCCCAGCCCCGAACTGGGGCCGGAAATTTTTGCCAACGCCCAGGCCATCCACAACAGCGCTGCCGAAGTCCAAAGCGTGATTCGCCGAATATTGCGCCGCCTGCGCCCCAGCCTGCTCGACGAGCTCGGCCTGGCCGAAAGCCTGCAGGAGCTGGCAATGCAGTGGCGCCAGCACCACCCGAAAATTGTTTGCGATCTGGAACTGGAAGGCAATCTCGACGGCTTGCCGGAAGCCTTCGATATCACCCTGTACCGCCTCGTGCAGGAAGCGCTCACCAACATCGCCAACCATGCCCAGGCCAGCCATGTTAAGGTGTCGCTGCACCGCGTACCGGGCGAGGCGTCCGCCCCGGAGCATCTGCTGTTGACGGTGCAGGATGACGGCATAGGCATGGATCCCAGACTGCCGGTCAAGGGCCTGGGAATGCTGGGAATGCGGGAACGGGTGATCGCGTTTGGGGGTGAATTCATGTCGCACAGTAAGCCGGGGCAAGGTGTCCGCATCGAAATTCGGCTGCCGCTGGTTGCGCAGGAGGAGGAAAAACATGGATAACCAGCCCACGTCCCCGAAGTCGATTACGGTCATGCTGGTGGACGACCACCCCGTGGTGCGGGACGGCTATCGCCATCTGCTGGAAAACACCCCGGATATCCGGGTCGTGGCGGAAGCCAACGACGGCGAAGAGGCCTGCGCGCTTTATCCGCAACACACGCCCGACGTGGTGGTTCTCGACCTCAGCATGCCCGGCATCGGCGGCCTGGAAACCCTGCGCCGCATCAAGGCCAAAGATCCGGCGATAAATGTCCTGGTATTCAGCATGCACGACAGCGAAACCCTGGTGCTGCGCTCGCTGGAGGCAGGCGCCACCGGCTACCTCACCAAGCAGGGCGGCGTGGCACAAATGGTGGAAGCGGTACGCCAGGTGGCGCAGGGAAAATTGTTCGTTGATGCCAAGTATGTCCCGGACCTGATACACCACCGCCTATTCCCCACGGAAGACCCCTTGCAGGTGCTTTCCACACGCGAATTTCAAATTTTCCAGCTGTTGGCGGAAGGGCACTCGGTATCCGACATCGGCGTCTTGCTTTCGATCAGCCCCAAAACCGTCGGCGTACACCACGCCCATATCATGCGGAAACTCAGACTGCAAAACACCGCCCAACTGGTCCGCCTGGCAATCCGTTGCAACGTCGTCAAGGCCTGATATCGGAGCGCGGTTTTGAAACGGTTTGCCATTCGTAATAATTCTGTAATATTCCTCCCCTATTATGGCGATCAGCCAACAGGGGGAAAACACCCTGTTTTCTTTGACCCGACTTAGGAGAACATCGATGAAATTCAAACATGGCCTGAAACTGGCCGCCTCCGCAGCACTGGCCCTGGGTTTGAGCTCTGCTGCCTTTGCCGTAAACATTACCGGCGCCGGCGCCACCTTCCCCTACCCGATCTATGCCAAATGGGCGGAGGCCTACAAAGCCAAAACCGGCACCAGCTTCAACTACCAGTCCATCGGCTCGGGCGGCGGCATCAAGCAGATTCAGGCCAAGACCGTGGATTTCGGAGCTTCCGACAAGCCGCTCAAACCCGAAGAACTGGACAAGCATGGCCTGATGCAATTCCCGGCGGTGATGGGCGGCGTGGTGCCGGTCATCAACCTGGCCGGCATTACTCCCGGTCAAATCAAGCTGAATGGCACGGTGCTGGCCGACATCTTCCTGGGCAAGATCAAGAAGTGGAACGACCCCGCCATCGTCGCCCTGAACAAGGACGCCAAGCTGCCTGACGACTTGATTACCGTGGTGCACCGTTCCGACGGTTCCGGCACCACCTTCATCTTCACCAACTACCTGTCCAAGGTCAGCCCGGAATGGAAGACCAAGGTGGGCGAGGAAGCCTCGGTTTCCTGGCCGGCCGGCGTGGGCGGCAAAGGCAACGAGGGTGTGGCGTCCTACGTGAAGCAGATCAAGGGCTCGATCGGTTACGTTGAATTCGCCTACGCCCTGCAGAGCAAGATGAACTACACCCAGCTGCAGAACAGGGACGGCCAGTTCGTCAAACCCGATGAGGAGTCCTTCAAGGCTGCCGCTGCCAACGCCCAATGGGACAAGGCACCGGGCTTCTACGAAATCCTCACCGACGAACCCGGCAAGGCCAGCTGGCCGATCACCGGCGCCACCTTCATCCTGATGCACAAGGTCCAGAGCAAGCCGGAAAACGCCGCAGAAGTCCTGAAGTTCTTCGACTGGGCCTACACCCATGGCGGCAAGATGGCGCTGGACATGGACTACATCCCGATGCCCGACAGCGTCGTGAAACTGGTCAGGGGCGCATGGAAAGCCCAGATCAAGGATGCCAGCGGCAAGGCACTCTGGAACTGATTTTAAGTGCCCTGACAATCAAACCCCGCGGTAACGCGGGGTTTTTTTGTGAGGACATTACGCTTTCGAGGACCCCAGATGAATATCCATGAAATAATCCACACCCAGCTCGAAGCGGCCATTGCCGGTTTGTCCCGCGCCCGTGACAGCATCGCCGGCATGAAACCCGACCAGACTCGGGAAATTGGCCGGCAAATCGAGTCAGCCGCTTTCTACCTGGAGGATATCCAGTATAATTGGGCATCCCTGGAGCGAAGCCGTGCCGCCCGGCCCACACTCACCAAGCCCACTTCGGAGGCTTTATGAACAACCTGAAGAAAATCGAGAAACGCATTCTGAAAACCCCGGACGAGCCCACTTCGCAGGTTTTCAGGGAACTGGTCAAGGCACTCGACCAGAAGCTGGACTTCAATTTGGCGACGATTTACGATCTCGATTATGATGACTTCCAGCTGGCACTGGATGTTTTGAAGGATTGGCGACTTGACCGCTACGCAAAAACCCGGAAGCGTCTGAAAGCGCTTCCTGATTTACAGGAATAAAAAAAGGCGCCCGGACTGAATATTGCCTCAACACGCTCCCCGGAGAATGCCGGACACGCGAAACGGCCGGGCAACCTGAACCTGTTATAATTCATCCCCATGTCCAAATTATTCTCCGACACACGCCTGAAACGACAGCACCTGCTGGATCTGGCCTTCCGCAACACCACGCGATTCTTCGCCTTTCTGGTGTTCGCCATCCTGGCCGGGATCGTGGTGACCCTGCTGATCGGCAGCCTTCCCGCCATCAAGGCGTTCGGCTTCGGCTTCCTGGTCAGCTCGGAATGGAACCCGGTGACCGACCAATTCGGTGCGCTGGTGCCTATCGTCGGCACCCTGGCCACCTCGATTATCGCCCTGCTGATCGGCATCCCGGTCAGTTTCGGCATCGCCCTGTTCATCACCGAGATGTCGCCGCGCTGGCTCAAGCGCCCGCTCGGCATCGCGGTGGAACTGCTGGCCGGCATCCCGAGCATCATCTACGGCATGTGGGGCCTGTTCGTCTTCGCCCCGGCCTTCGCCAAAATCGAACCCTGGCTCACCGAACACCTCGGCAATGCAGCCCTGATCGGCCCGCTATTCCAGGGGCCGCCGATGGGCATCGGCATGCTCACCGCCGGCCTGATCCTGGCGATCATGGTGATCCCCTTCATCGCTTCGGTGATGCGCGACGTGTTCGAGATCGTGCCGCCGATGCTCAAGGAATCGGCTTACGGCCTCGGCGCCACCACCTGGGAAGTGGTGTGGCACGTGGTTCTCCCCTATACCAAGATCGGCGTGGTCGGCGGCATCATGCTCGGCCTCGGTCGCGCGCTGGGCGAAACCATGGCGGTGACCTTCGTCATCGGCAACGCCCACGAGCTCAGCGCATCCCTGCTGATGCCGGGCAACAGCATTTCCTCGGCGCTCGCCAACGAATTCACCGAGGCGGTCGGCCCCCTTTACACCTCGGCATTGATCGAACTGGGCCTGATCCTGTTCCTGATCACCTTCATCGTGCTCTCGCTGTCCAAGCTGCTGCTGATGCAGCTGACCAAGCGCGAAGGCAAGCAGTCCTAGGACCCTCAAGATGCTCTCCCTCTACGCACGCAGGCGCCTGATCAACAACTTCAATCTGGCCATTTCCCTGCTCGCCATGGCATTCGGGCTGTTCTGGCTGGTGTGGATACTCTGGACGCTGGTCGCGCAAGGCTTTCACGGCCTGAGTATCGCCATGTTCACCCAGATGACGCCGCCGCCGGGCAGCGACGGCGGCCTGCTCAACGCCATCGCCGGCAGCTTCGTGATGACCATGATCGCCACCCTGATCGGCACTCCGATCGGCATACTCGCCGGCACCTACCTGGCGGAATTCGGCCAGCGAGGCTGGCTCGCACCGACCACGCGCTTCGTCAACGACATCCTGCTGTCCGCGCCCTCTATCGTGATTGGTTTGTTTGTCTACGAAATCTATGTGGTGAGCGTGGGCCACTTCTCCGGCTGGGCGGGCTCGCTCGCGCTGGCCCTGATCGTCATCCCGGTGGTGGTGCGCACCACCGAGAACATGCTGCGGCTGGTGCCGAACAGCCTGCGCGAGGCGGCGGCCGCCCTGGGCGCGCCGCAGTGGAAAGTCATCATGCTGGTCACCCTGCGGGCATCCACGACCGGCATCCTGACCGGCATCCTGCTGGCGGTGGCGCGCATCAGCGGTGAAACTGCGCCGCTGCTGTTCACCGCCCTGAACAATCAGTTCTGGAGCAGCAACATGAACCAGCCGATGGCCAACCTGCCGGTGGTGATCTTCCAGTTCGCCATGAGCCCTTACGAGGATTGGCAGCGCCTGGCCTGGGCAGGTGCCTTGCTGATCACTTTCATGGTGCTGACACTGAACATTCTGGCGCGTATTTTTTTCCGCCAGAAGGCCCCATCGCATTAAACGCCGCTTAACCGGTTAACAGGACCCGATAATGAACGAAGCCGTGATTACCAACCCCAAGATCATCCTCAAGAACCTGAATTTTTATTACGGCGATTACCAAGCCCTGAAATCCGTCAACCTGAGCATTCCGGAAAAGAAAGTCACCGCCTTCATCGGTCCGTCCGGCTGCGGCAAGTCCACCCTGCTGCGCACCTTCAACCGCATGTACGAGCTTTACCCCAAGCAGAAAGCCACGGGCGAGATCATTCTGGATGGCGAGAACATCCTCGACGCCCAGCAGGACCTGAACCGACTGCGCGCCAAGGTGGGCATGGTATTCCAGAAACCGACGCCGTTCCCGATGTCGATTTTCGACAACATCACCTTCGGCGTGAAGCTCTATGAAACGTTGAGCAAGCGCGACATGGCGGATCGCGTCGAATGGGCGCTGCGCAAGGCCGCGCTGTGGAACGAGGTCAAGGACAAACTCAAGCAGAACGGCAACAGCCTGTCCGGTGGCCAGCAGCAACGGTTGTGCATCGCCCGCGCCATCGCCGTGAGACCCGAAGTGGTGCTGCTCGACGAACCGGCCTCGGCGCTGGACCCGATCTCCACCGCCCACATCGAAGAACTGATCCACGAACTGAAGAAAGACTACACGATCATCATCGTCACCCACAACATGCAACAGGCGGCACGCGTATCCGACTACACCGCTTACATGTACCTGGGTGAACTGATCGAGTTCGGCAATACCGACATGATCTTCACCACGCCGAAAAAGACCGCGACGGAAGACTACATCACCGGCAAGTTTGGCTAAGCGTGCCGGTAATGTAGCGGTGAGGCTCACATGAGCAAAGCGAATGTTAAGCCACGCAGTGGCGGCCGAAACCATTACATCACTGGGAAATTCGGGTAAGCGCTTACCTCTCCCTCCCCGCCTCATGAAACGCCTTCCGCACCGGCGAGAGCAGGTATTCCATCACCGTTCTCCGTCCGAGCAGGATCTCGGCTGAAGCCTGCATCCCGGCCCCGAGCGGGAAGCGTTCCCCATCCATCTCCAGGTGCATCGCCTTGAGCGTCACCAGCGCCTTGTAGACCAGCGTCGGCGTTTTCCCGGTCTTGTCGGTCTGCCCGGGGCTGTTACTGGTGTTGTTGTCGGCGGAGTCGGCGCTGACATGCTCGACCGTGCCTTCGACCATGCCGTATTTCTGGAACGGGAAGGCGGCAAGCTTGAGCTTCACCGCCAGGCCCTTGCGGACGAAGCCGATGTCCTCGTTCGACACCCAGACTTCGGCACGCAACGTCTCTTCCTTCGGCACCAGGGTGAGCAGCACGGTGCCGGGCTGAACCACGGTGCCCACGGTATGCGTCGCCAGGTCCTTGACGATGGCGGCTTGCGATGCCTTGAGTTCGAGCAGTTCCTGCTTGTGTGCCTGTTTGGCGACCTCCTGCGCCAGCTTGTCGGCGGCGCCCTGGTTTTCGTTCCTTTCGACATAAAGCTGGCGCCGATAGTCCGAGTCGATCTGGGCAAGCTTTTTCTCCGACTGCTGGATGCTGGCTCGGGTGGATTCGATCAGGAAATCCTGGGTCTTGAGTTCCTGCTCCTTCTCGATGCGCTCCCGTTTCTTGTCGCTGGCCATGATGGTGCCGGCGAAGCCATCCCTGGCAAGCTTCTCGAAGGCCTTGTCCTGATTGCGGTAATGCGGCAGCACCTCGGTAAGCTTGATCCTCACCTGCTCGGCGGAAGACAGGTCATGCTTCGACTTGATGAGGCGACTGCGCTCCTCGGCCAGGGCCGCCTCTAGCGCCGCCCGGTTGGCGCGGTATTGCGCCTCGATCTCGCGCGCGAGTGGGGGCGGATCGCCGGCTTCGGCACGGAACGGGCGGTTGCCGAGTTCGGCGTCGATCCGACGCAGGGTCAGGCGCTTGCGCCGGTACTCCATATCGAGCGACTTGGCGTCGGCGTCGGTGATCAACGTGTCCATCCGCATCAGCACCTGCCCTGCTTTCACTTCTTCGCCCTCCTTGACCCGGATTTCCTTGACGATGCCGGACTCCGACGGCTGCACGATCTTGAGATAGCTCTGCGGCACAAGCCTGCCTTCGGCCACGGCAACGATGTCGAGCTTGCCCAGCATCGCCCACAGGATCAGCGCAACAAGCAAAATGAGCAGCGCCGTCAATACCGCCCGTCCCACGGGGTTGGGCGGCGAATCCTGGAGACGCAGGAGTGGCGGCGAGAAATCCAGAGGGCTGGGTTCTGTTTTTGGCAGGCAGTGCAGTAGAAATTTCATGGTTTTCCCAGGATTTTCATCCGTTCAACGCGGATTATCCATAGACCGACATACCCTGTGGGTACGGCTTCAGCCGTACATGTCAGGCTACACCCGCAAGGAGTGTCCCCGCCGCGAGCGGCAGCAAAGCTGCTCGCACGGGCGAGAAAGCCTGACCCACAAAGCCCTGCGCACGTTGGACCATCCGTGCAAAATATGGTCATCCTCAACCGATCCGCTGCATTCCCTCCTGCAACCCGCGGAACGATTTCAACTGGGTACCGGCACAGGCCGAGAGCGAGAACGAATCCACCCCGCAACCGGTTTTGGAACCGAGGAAGCCCGCCGAGGCTTGATGCAGCGCCGCGATATCCGCACCATGGCCCTGGCGCAGCCAGGGCAAGGATTTGTCCTCCATGGCCATTTGCCGGGAAACGGCAAGATCGACCTCGATCCAGCGTGCCACCGTGGCGCAGGTGTCGTGTTCCCTCCGGGTGCAGGAGAAATCCTCATAGTGCTTGTCGAGCTTTTTCAGGTCGAGATAGGATTGACTGAAAAGCTTGTTCCGATCTTCTCTGTCCGATCCCTCGTCGTGGTCGTCGTCACACGACTTGCCCTTGCCATGCTTCGAACGTCGCTCGTCATCCCTGCCGCCGTGCGATCCCGGATGGCCGGGCGAGGTGCCCAGGCCGTCGTTCCGGTTGTAATCATGGCCCGGAGGCGGCGCATCCTGCCCATTGCCGACGCCTTCGTTGCCGTGCCCGCCGCAATGCCCATTGGTAAAGCTCACCCGGAAAACATCGGAAGCGATGGACTGGGCACCGTGCCTGTCGCTGGCGACGACCTGAATATCCATGCTGCCCTTGGCATTGTTCGGCACATGCCCGCTGAAGGCCTGATCCGCCGCATCGAACTTGAGCCAGCTTGGCAAGGCGCTGCCGTCGGCGAGCTGAGCGCTGTAGCTAAGCGTGTCGCCTTGGTCCACATCGGCAAAACTACCTGCTGGAAGTTGCCAGGAGATATCGGTATTGGCTGCGGTCTGGAGATCGGCTAGGGGAATGGCCAGCACCGGGATATCGTTGACATTGTTAACTGCAATGCTGAAAGCGCTGTCTGCGGCAAGGCCACCGGTATCTGTCGCTGTAACCTTGACCTGGATGGCGCCAACATCGGCATTGGCCGGCATGCCGCTGAAGGTCTGCGTCACGGAGTCAAAGCTCAGCCAGGTTGGCAATGCGCTGCCATCCGCCATCGCGGCGCTGTAGCTCAGGCTGTCACCGTGGATAAGGTCCGCATCGGCAAAGGCACTCGCCGGAACCGTGAAGCTGAACGGGAAATCTTCCAACGTTGCCTGGTCTGCTGCTGCCTGGACCAGCGTAGGAGCGTCGTTGATGTTAGCAATGGTCAGGGCAAACGTACTGGATGCCGAAGTTCCAACAAGATCAGTAGCGGTGATCATCACATCCAGCGATCCGACGTCATCGTTCGAAGCTATGCCGGAGAAGGTGCGGGTCGCCGGGTCGAAAACGAGCCATTGCGGAAATTGAGTGCCATCCGCCAGAGTCGCCGTATAGGCGAGGGCGTCGCCTGCATCCATGTCGGAAAAAGCATCGGCCGGAACCGTAAAGCTGAACGCCACATCCTCGGCAGCGTTCTGGTCGGCAAGGGGGCTTGCCGCCACTGGCGCATCGTTGGAGTTGACCACGCCAAGGTCGAACAGGGACAATACTGTCGCGCCCGACTGGTCAGTCGCCGTCACGCTGATGCTCACCGTACCGACGTCACTGTTGGATGGCGTGCCGGAAAAAGTGCGCGCCGCCGGATCGAAAGCCAGCCAGGTCGGCAATGCCGAACCGTCGGCCAGCGTAGCAGACAGGGCCAGCACGTCGTCGGCATCGACATCGGCAAAAGCCTCTGTGGGTACAGTGAACATAAAGGCACCATCCTCGATCGCCGCACGGTTTCCCCATGGCGCCACCAGAACAGGTGCATCGTTGACGTTCTGCACTTCCATCGAGAAAGCCGTGCTTGCGCTGGCGCCAGCCAAGTCTGTGGCTGCCACCCGAATATCGAATGCGCCTACGTCCTCGTTGGTCGGCGTACCGGAAAAGCTTCGGATTGCCTCGTCAAAAATCAGCCAGGCAGGCAACGCTGACCCATCTGCCAAGGTGACGCTGTAACTGAGTGTATCGCCAGCATCCATGTCGGTAAACATTTCCACTGGTAGAATAAAATTGTATGGTTCATCCTCCAATGTCATTTGGCCGGCAACAGCCTGCACCAGATCCGGTGCGTCATTGATGTTGACGACGGTCAGGCTGAAGGCTTCGCTTGCGCTGGCGCCAGCCAGGTCGGTCGCAGTAATTCTGAGGCTCATCGCGCCAACGTCACCGTTGACGGGCGTACCGCTGAATGCCAGTGTTGCCGGATCGAAGACCAGCCAAGCCGGCAGCGGCGAGCCATCATCGAGCGTGGCACTGTAGCTGAGCGCATCCCCTGCATCCACGTCGGTGAAGGCATCAGTCGGCAATTGAAGAGTAAAAGGGACATCCTCCAGGGCCAGCCGGTCGTCGGTGGCCGTATTGACAATGGGGGCATCATTGACGTTGGCAACATCCAGCATAAAGTCCTGCGTAGCGATTGCACCAAAGTCATCGGTTGCCGTGACGCGAACTACGAACGAGCCCACGTCACCATTACCTGGCGTACCGGCAAACAATCCGCTTTCGGGATCAAAACCGAGCCAGCTTGGCAGCGCATTACCGTTGGGCAGCATGGCAGAATAAATCAGCCGCCCTCCTTCAGGATCGGCAAAGGCACCGGCGGGCAGGGCATAAGTGAATAACGCATCCTCTTGCACCACTTGGTCGGCAAGCTCCTCAGAGGCCCGCGGCGCACCATTCTGCAACTGCGCCACGGTGACAACCTCTCCATCAGATAGCCATATTTGCTGCATCGTCGGCCTTTCCGGATTCCAGTTCAGAATACGTACCGCATCGCCCAATCCATACTCGATCACCAAATCATCCCCATCCTGAATAGCATGCAGGTCTTCTGCAGCAACTCCAGGACCGAAGGCAATAAAATTGCCGTCAAAATTATCGCCAAAATCAATGATGATGTCGTTGCCGTCGCCTCGGTTGAACACGTACATATCGGCACCGGCGCCACCTTCAAGAAGGTCGTCGCCCGTGCCGCCAGTCAGTGTATCGTTGCCCGCACCAGCGCGCAGTTCGTCGTTGCCTTCGAAACCGTAAAGCCGATCCTGGACATTAGTACCAAAGAGCGCGTCATCATTCTCTCCCCCCTGTACGATGAAGGTGTTGAGCACCAAATCCCTGTAAGACAGCAGCGACCCATCGAAGAAACTGAAATATTCCACACCGTGGACACCCACTTCTGCATCATCCGGGTCGAAGCCCGCTATCCTCACCTCATCGCCAGTTTCTCCAGTGCTATCGGGAGAAGCAATCCCAATCCGCAACATGCCCGGGGTGCCAACAACCGGGTCCGGAGCAACAAAGCGCAAATTGTTGCGTAGGTCGGCCACACTGATGCCTTCGCCGAAGATCACAGTGTTGGCCGGGGATTGAGAGATTTCCTCGTATATGGTCAACACACCGTCACCCCGGTTGAAAACATAGACGTCGTCACCAGCGCCGCCATCGACCGTATCATTCCCGGCACCACCAGCGATGACATCGTCGCCTTCCAGTCCATAAATAAAATCCCGTGCTGCCGTACCTTCGATAAAATCGCTATCTGGCGTGCCCTCAATCTCGATTCCATTGGCGATCAGTTGCTCATAGCTGAATACCTGTCCAGTTTCGGAGAACACGATCCAGTCGATTGCCCTTGGGCCAAGCGGATTATTGGGGTCGAAGCCGGTCAGAACGACACCGTCGCCGGTATCGCGCATCCACACGGTCAGCGTACCGGCCTCACGATCAAAGGTAGTAGCCAAGTCATCCAGAGACTGGAGCCCAGCAAAATTCAAGACCAGGGTGTTGCTCTGGGTTTCATCGGAAACGTCGTCAATGGTATCCAGGCCATCGCCCTGACCAAGGTAATAGCTATCGCTACCCGCCCCGCCAGACAGGATGTCATCCCCCTCGTCTCCAAATAGCGAATCGTTGCCGATCGCACCGGTAAGCATATCCGCAGCGGGCGTACCGTAAATTTCCAAGCCCCCAATGACCAGATCGGATAGTTGCAGCGTCGAACCATCATCGAAGCGCATCAGGTTGAACGGCACACCGGAGTAAAGTTCGCCCGGGTTGACGTTGGGTACCGTAATGGTGTCTCCCTGGTTCCCATATTCCAGAATCAGATTGCCAGCCTCCAACCATACGTAAATTTGCGTGGAGTCGATACCCGGCCCAAATTGGAGCACGTTGCTGTCAAAAAACGATTCACGGTCAATCAGTGTGTCATTGCTGTCGCCCTGATTGAAGACATAAGTATCACCACCCAGCCCGCCATCCAAAACATCATCACCGCCACCGCCCACGATGACATCGCCGCTCATCATTCCGGAGATCATATCGTTACCATCCGCGCCAGACAGCAAATCAACCCCATCGCCCCCTTGCAAATTCAGGCCCATTCCCAACAAATCATCGTAGGACAACACCGAGCCATCGGAGAACTCATAGGTTTCCACGGCACGGCTAGCATAGGGATCAGAAGGGTTGAAGTTGGCAAGACGTATTTCGCCGCCATCCTCCGATACGCGCAGTACGAGCTGGCCATTTTCGGCGCTGAGGGTAAGGTCGCTGGGCACGATATCGCCCAGCCACAGGCGGTTCCCCGCTCCCAGCTCGGCCAGGTCGTCAATGGTGAGGATGCCATTGCCGCGCATGAAGCTATAGATATCGTCCCCACCGCCGCCGGCTACCCGATCATTGCCGGCTCCCGCATCGATGTAATCGTTGCCTGTTCCGCCATCGATCTTGTCATCGCCGCTGCCGACAGTAATGCTGTCGTCGCCGCCCCCGGAACGAACGACGTTGTTACCGTCGCCCGCATCGATGGTGTCGGAAAGCACGCTCCCTTCTACGACATCGTCACTTTCACTGCCGAGAAACTCCACCGGCTTGGCAAAGAGATCGCCCAGCCTGGCATAAGCCAGCGCATGGTCGCCCCCCAGCAGGCCGACATCGGCGGTCACGTCAAAGTCCTCGGCATTGGCGAACAGGGCGATGGGGTTCTCAGCATCAGCAGAGCGCAGCAGGGGCTGGTAGTCGCTGACCAATTCCGTCAAATCGAAAACCCTGGCGTTGCCTTCCGGGCTGATGAACTGTGCGTAAGCAACGGTCTGGTTCAGATTCGTGACAAACTCGCCACCATTAGGAACGAACCAACCCAACGTCAGCGTATCGTCCTCGGCGCCGGTCTGGAGGATCAACTCACCATTGCCGTTTACATAGGCGGCAATATCCTCCGGACGGATGCCGCCACCGAAAGACAAGACATCCCCATCGCCCCAGGCAATTCCGGGCCAGTTGTCGACGCGGTCCGCACCGTCGCCCCGGTTGTAGGCGTAAACATCGTTGCCGGAGTCACCTGAAAGGGTATCCGCCCCTTTCCCGCCAGCGAGAATATCGTCGCCATCCGAACCATACAGGGCATCGTTGCCCGTGCCTCCAGCAATGGCGTCGTCACCCCAGCCGCCATCCACGTAATCAGCGTTACCTCGCGCGTCGATCTCATCGTTTCCGTCATTGCCGTAAAACTCGTCGCGCGCCACGCTACCCTTCAAGAAGTCGTCCCAATACCCACCGTATTGGGTACCTATGACCCCTCCATCAGCCTGGGTAATTAACTGATCCAAAGTCAATTCGCTGCCGTCGGCAAAGCGCACGCTACGGAACGAAAACTCGGTGTCGCCACCGTAGTAGCCACTACCCCAACCTCCTTCGCCGCCATCGTATGCCGATTCTTCGCCAATCAAGGCCCCCTCTTCTTCCCCGAAACCAATGGCAAGCTTGGAGGAAACATAGTAGGCCCACTCGTAATCGTCGTAATAACCTGCAGGCCGGTATTGCACGCTCAAATCCGCAGCCGTGATCCCTTCTCCCAGCACAAGAGTGTCATTCCCAACGGAAAGCCACGTAGCCAAGGCATTCAGACTGGCGCGAGCCTGTTCAGGCGTGACACCGTCAGACATATCCAACAGCGGCTGCCGAATTTCCCAAGGTATCTGGTAAAACTCCCAACTTTCCATCTGGCTGGACCAGTAATCGCCATAGTAAAGCTCTTCCGCATCCGCAAGTTGCGCAAGCTCCCAGTTCACCTCATCCTGGTAACCCGGAAACTGGCTGGCATGACCAGACTTAGTCCATATCTCGTCAAATCCGTCGCCATGACCCATGAGAAACTGATTGTCACCCGCTCCTCCCTTCAAAATATCGTCGCCACGACCGCCAATGAGTATGTCATTTCCGTCCCCTGCCAGGATGGTGTCGTTGCCGCCTTGGCCGTCGAGCAGGTCAGCGTCCGGGCTGCCGATGATGTAATCGTCGGAATTAGTGACCGTGTTGACTTCGTCCTGAATGTATGCGGCATCCCATTCGCTGCCGTCGGCGAAGACAATACGCTCGACCATGGCTGCGCTACGGGCGAACCAGCCCACCACACGCACGCTATCGGCTTCTTCTTCTCCCGGTTCTGGATTGACGGCAACGATGAGATCCAGACCATCGCTGCGCAAGGTAACATCGCCTGACGTGAGGTCGCCCAAGTAGAGCGTATCCTGACCGCCCGACTCCCGGATCGTATCCCGCCCTTCACCCCGCCGGTAAATGTAAGTATCGTCCCCTCCGCCGCCGGCAAGCTTATCGTCGCCGGCCAGGCCGGTCAGGGTATCGTCGGTGGCATAACCGGTAAGTTCATCGGCCATGGGTGTGCCGGTAAGAACGAGTTCTCGCAGGCGGTTTGCGCCCCACTCGCTGCCATCCGAAAAGCGGACGGCCTGCACACCTTTACCGGTCCGGGTAAACCATTCCTGAATAGTCACCTCGTCGCCTGCCTCGGTCCGCAGGAGAAGATGGTCGCCCGCGCGTATTGCCTGCACCTCTCCAGGCAGGAGATCGGCAAACTCAATGGTGTCCAGCCCCAATCCCGGCAAGATCGTATCCTGCCCATCGCCCGCACGAAAGACATAGGTATCGTTGCCCGCATCACCCGAGAGCACGTCATCGCCTTTTGCCCCGTCGATGATATCGTCCCT
The DNA here is from genome assembly GCA_019911785.1 of Sulfuricella sp. The sequence continues at coordinate 15,939 of JAIOJM010000160.1, forward strand.
GTCCGCATAGCCGACGAGCTGGTCGTCCCCAGCGGTGCCGATCAGCACCTGGGCGCGAATATCGTCCACACCCCAATGCGTGCCGTCGTCAAAAACAATGTTTTCCACCCGGAAGGGGGCTGTGCGATTGCCGAAGAAATCGACAACTGGGCTGAACCAGCGGCGTACCGTGACGGTATCATCCGAGCCCGACAGGGCCAGCACGAGGTCATCACCCCGACGAATGAGCTTGACGTCCTGGGGCGTAATTCCCGCCTTTAGACGAATTGCATCGCTCGAACCGGAACGCTGATTCACCGTCTGAATGGTGTCGTGGCCGTCGCCGTAGCCGAATTCAACCGTGAGATCGCCGGGGTGATTTGAACCATAAAAACTGCGGTAAGAGTCAAACATCCACGAGGCATCGATTGCGCCTATCGTATCGTCACCGGCGCCACCCTCCACCGTATCGTCGCCTTCTCCCGGATCGATCCGATCATTGCCTGCGCCACCATGAATGACATCGTTGCCATCGTGTCCGCGGACAATATCGTCACCATCACCACCATCGATAAAATCGTTCCCCGTATTCCCCGCGATGTTGTCATTGCCCGCATAACCATAAATGCGGTCGTTATATGAGCTGCCCCAAAGATAAGCATCATTCTCGGGAGTTCCCCGCCAGACCAGGCGGTTGGCAATGTCGTCGAAGTTCCAGGCTGTGCCGTCGGCGAACTCAAAACGCTTCACGCTGGAGGTATACAAGCTGCCATTCAGGTAGCCGTTCAGAAAGCCATCTATTCTCAGGGAGGAATCCGGGTCGCCCGCGATTTCAATACGCGCATCCGCGCTCCAGTTATACCCTGTGCCACGGGTTTGCATCCCCACCACAGAAATATCTTCCGGATTCACGCCCGCCTTGAAACGGATTACATCCTCCACCTGGACGGTTTCACCATATTCGCGCTGAGGGGTATACCACCATTGATAGGAGGAGTAGATTCGGCGCGACACCACCGTATCCTGTCCATCGCCTCGACCGAACAGGAACACATCCGCGCCCGGAGAGGAATAGGTATTGGAATCAGGCTCGGCCAGAATGTCATTCCCAGTGCCGCCATCATAAATATCGCTGCCTTCGTTGCCTTCCAGACGATCATATCCCGCACCGCCCTGCAGCAGATCATCGCCAGCCCCCCCGTTCAACTCATCGTTACCGGCATCGCCCCGTAGCGTGTCATCGCCTGAAAAGCCGTACAGACGATCATTACCCTCGCCGCCTTCGATCAAGTCGCCCTTGCCTGCGCCATAAAGCGTGTCATCCCCACCCATGCCCAACAGGTGACCGCCAGCGCGGGAACCGGCCCAAAGCGCGTCGTTCCCCTGCGTACCGATGCGCGTCACGCCATTGATTGACGAGCCGCTCCAAACCGTGCCATCAGCGAACAGGATGCGCTCGATGGCACTGTAACCGTCATCCCGGTAGTGGCTTTTCACCCTCAACTCTTCGCCGCTGGAGAGGCGCAAGACCAAGTCATCGCCTTCCGCAAACAGCGTGACGTCGCCCGGCATTACCCCAGCCTTGAAGACAAGGGTGTCCACGTTGTCGTAGCGTTTGTCGAAATCGACGATCATGTCGTGGCCATCGCCAAAGCCGAAGCGGTATTCGTCGTTGCCGTTACCGCGCCCGGACTGCTGATACCAAGCATTCAGCGCCGCACCCTGGTCGTCCTGAGTTGCTGCCAGCAGGTCATTACCCGCGCCACCGTCCATCACGTCGCCGCCCAAACCGCCGATGAGAATATCGTCGCCCGCTTCACCGTAAAGGAGGTCTTGGCCCGCATCACCCTTCAGCGTGTCGTTGCCCGCCCCGCCGTACAGGGCGTCATTGCCATCGAAGCCGTACAGCGTATCGTTCCCCTCGTTGCCCAGAAGAGTGTCATTTCCCGCTCCCCCCTCGACAACGTCGTTGCCGCCAAGCGCGTCGATATGGTCATTGCTCGCCCCGCCCACCAGAAAGTCATCGCCTTCGGTTGGCACAAAAAACTCGGCATTGCCAAGCAACGTACCGTCCTGGAACAGGAATCGCTCGATCGCGTACGCATCGCCATCCGCCAACGAACCTGGGCCGGGGAGATTGAGCACATCGCTGGTGCCGGCGATCCGGATGGTGTAACCGCCGCGATCGGTACGGCTGACGACGAGATCGGCACGGGTCAGCCCGCTGCCGAAAAATACGCTGTCGATGCCGCCCCACTCTTCCACCGTGTCCACCCCGCTGCCGCGCCGGAAGATATAGATATCGTTGCCCGTTACCCCTTTAAGCAAATCGTTGCCGGCCCCGCCATCCAGCAGGTCGTCGCCTTCGTGGCCCCACAGCTCCTCATCGCCGGCATCGCCGTAGAGCACGTTGTCCAAGGGGCCACCCACCAGGCGAGCGCTGCCCGTGCCGCCGTAAAGCACGTCCTCGCCGCCGTTGCCGTAGACGACCGTGTCCGCAGATACGTGCACGGCCTGGGTAAAGTTATCCAGGCCCGCGAACCCGGAGGGCACCGTCACCACGGTCTTGCCCGCAGCATCGAAGGCAAAGGCGAGGTCGGGGTTGCCGTTGCCGGTGAAGTGCTCGCGCAGGGCCAGGTAGCTGGTATCGCCCGTGAGCTTGAGGCCGCGCAAGCTGCGCCCGAATTCATTGACGAGCGCCCGCCCGGCTTGCGGGTCGGCGGCCAGTTCCACATCCAGCATCGCAATCACCGGGGCCAGGTTACCGAAGCTGCCGCCAATGGCGTCGTTAGGCTGCCAGTCGATAGCGTCAAGGTAGGGTTTGAACCAGGTCTGGCCCAGGAGCTGGCCATACAGCCCCTCGGTCAGTTGCGCATAGGTGGCTTCCCAAGCGGCGGCCTGGTCGGCGTTGGGGTTCTGGAAGCTCCGGCCGTAGGCCTTCTCCAGCACGGCGGCGTGGCGGGCATCGAGCTGGTTGGTCTTGGTGCCGGCGGGAATGTTGTCCGCACCTGTCCAGGTGTACAGGAGTTCTTCGAAGCGGGCGGAATAGTTTTCCACCCGGCTTTCGGTCAGGTAGGCGTCGAGCCGGGCGCGGAGCGCGCCGGGTGGATTGCCCAGGTAGCCTTCTTCCGCATCGCGCAACAGGGCCTGGTGCAGGTCCATCAGGACACCGCCCATGCTGAGGTCGGGCAGCGCGGCAAGCTCCGGGGTTTCGTCGCGCCATGCCGTGAAATGCGTGTCGGCATTGTTGCGGGCGAACCGGTATTCGGCGATTTCGCGCAGGGTGCCGTCGGCGAATTCGATTTGGGCGACGCGGGTGCGGGTGTTGCCGCTGGCGTCAAGCGTGTTGTCGATCCGGGAATCGAGGTGGATGGCGACGATGCCGAGGTCGTTCAGGGCTTTGAGGCCCAAAGCGTCGGCGGGGTCGCCCTGGACGATGTTGCCTTGCGGGTCGCGGAGGCGGATGCCGACGGAGAGTTGCGTGTAGATTTCGTCCTGGGCGTCGATTTTGTTGTCGCGATTCTGGTCGAACTGGCTGAGCGCCTGGAATCCGTTCAACGCAAGCTGCCCGCCGTTCAATCGGGTAAAGTCGCCGAACAGTTCCTGGCCGTTGCTGGCATTGCCGTCAGAATTGCGGTCGAGCACCAGTATGCCGTCCTCGTCGCCCGCCCAGCCGGTGGCTTCGGCAAAGCTGTCGCTGTCGTGGTCGAAGTGGAGGCCGGCAGCGAGGCCGACGGTGGTTATGCCGAGTGCGCCCAGGTCCAGCACCAGCGGGTCGCCCCGGTTCGGGCTGCCGGGGTTTTGTTGAGGGGGGATGGGTTTGGTCTTCTTCTTTTTGCATTCGTCGCCATCGCTGAGGCTGATGCCCAGGTCGCCGTTGTGGAAGTTGACGAGGGTGAGATAGCCGCCCATTTTGCTGGTGATGGTGAGGTGCACCGGGCCTTCGTCGGGGTCGCCCGAGGCGCTAAAGGTGTAGATGGGGTCGCAGCGGTCGTCGCTCCAGGTGAGCTGGCCTTCGCCGCCGTTCTTACCGCCGGAGAGTACCTGGCCGTCGAATTTGATGCTGCCCGAGCCGTCTTCGTCGTAGACGATGTCGGAACCGTCGTCGCGGTTGTAAATATAGGCGTCGTTGCCGGCGCCGCCAACGAGGTAGTCTCCGGCGCCTTTGCCGCCCTGGAGGGTGTCGTCGCCTTCTCCGCCGGTCAGTTGGTCCCGTCCGTCGCCGCCGTAGAGTTTGTCGGCGCCGGCATTGCCGAACAATTGGTCGTTGCCCTTGTAGGTTTTGTCGTCTTCGTTTTCGCCGTCGCCGTAGAGGGTGTCGTCTTCGCTGCCGCCTTCGAGGTAGTCGTGGCCATTGCCACCCAATATCTTGTCTTCACCTTCATCGCCAAAAAGGGAATCGCTGCCTTCGCCACCGGAAATTTGATCTTTGCCGTCCCCCCCTTCGATTTGGTCGGCGTCGCCGCCTTTGCCGCCAATGAGAATATCGTCGCCTTTACCCCCGGCCAGAGCGTCCGCCCCTTTGCCGCCGGCAATCAAATCGTTGCCTGCCCCACCGGTCAGTCTGTCCTGGCCGTTGCCGCCCAGCATAAAGGCGCGTTCTGCGCCACCAGCCGCGCCCATGCTGATTCCGCCCGCCTGGATGTACCAATCCTTGATGCTCGGCAGCTCCTGCATGATTTTGTCAAGTTCGCTGCCGGTGAAGTTCTCTTGCAAAAAAGTCAGAAAATAACGCCCATAGCCTTTGGCTTCATCCAAGCTGGCGGCCACATCCTCACGGTTGAAGCGTAGGCCGCCCGATACCTGGCTGAAGAGTTCCTTGTCCGCAGCCGTGGCGTTGGCGCTTTCGTAATACATCTGCATGGCGAAGGCTAGCAAGGTTTTGTTGAGGTTTTTGTCGGTCATGGTGAGCCCGCCATCCTGGGCGATCATATTCATATCTGCCGCAAAACGATCAAGCATTCCATCCTTTTGTATTGCGCCTTGGATACCGAGTTGATGGCGCAGGAGCTTGCGGAGCAAATCGTCTTTGTCTGGATTGCGTGAATCCGTAGCGAATAGATTTGGGTCCATCAGTTCAGTTACTAAATCAGGCAGGTGCTGAGCAGCATGGAGGAATGAATCCGAAGCTTTCAAAGCAGTCATTAACGCCATCGAATGTCGATCAACCATAGCGGCTGTCGACTTGCCCAAGGAAATCGGGTTATCGCTTCCAACCAGGGTATTGGCTGAGAATCTTATCGTACTTAGCACCTCGCCTTGGACATAGTATTGAGTTACGTTTGATTCTCTGGACAGCGCAAGCAATCCCCCTGATGCGATATAAGTTGCCAAGGCACCATCCCAATAACCCGAAGCAGTCATAGCCGCAGCGAACGAGGGAAGCAAGGCGAGATTCATAGCCGCAAGCTGGAAAGGAGCTTCATCGAATACGGTTGCTTGTTTGTCGAATAGAACCGCCATGAGCGAAGCCAAACCGCCGCCGAGAGAATGTCCGGTAAAGGTGATATTGGCCGTTGGGTAGGCCGCCCTGAACGCAAAGTAATAGGCCATTGCGTTATATATCTGCGGTGCAGGGATACCCAATCCAGCAGACCAGTTCAGCGGGTCCGCAACCCCATCGTTGGTTCCCGTGTAGGAAATGACCATCTCGTTGGTCGAATCGTTCTTGTAGACGCCCGCAGAGAAACCTGTCCATGTGTCAGGCTGCCAGTCGATGCGACTCCATCCAGAGGGTGGGTTTATAAAATTTCTGTCGGATGCGGCATAGACACCCGTTGCAAACTGCATGTATTCCAGTGGGGTAGGCATGGTCATTCTCCAATTTGGTTGATTTCTGCAATCTGATTTGTTTAGATCAACCGCAAACCTGGCGGGTTGGCCCTACCTGCTTGAGCGCTCGTCGATAGCCGATCTCCGCATTTCCCTTGCGCTTTGTTTCCAGATCGACGAACTGCGGCATGTCTGTGCCGTCTCTAATAAATAGATTCGTCGTGCGTTGCTCAAATTTCTCGGGAAGCTCTTCCTCAATCCATACTCCGTTCCGATAAACGTACTTTGAGTAGGTTTCGCAACCAGGCGAAATGGCCACCAACGAAAATATAATGGGTTGTCCAGCCTCGGTATCGAGTATCAAAGGTTTTTCTGGCCATGTTTGAGGGGATTTCTTTATCGACCGCCACTCGACCATTTGCCCTGATTCACCTGGGTAGGCAAATCGAATGCGCCGCTCTTTGGGCTTGGAACCGCTACGGTTACTCGCCCACTCATCACCGCCTCGCTCATGCAATGTTTCCCGTTCAACGACAATGATCCGGCCATCACTCAACTGCACTTCCTCTTTCCAGCTCTCTGACGAAGAACACGCATTCATGGTTACCCCCAGCATCAAAACCAAAAAAATTCGCCCTAGAACACGCGGCACCACTCCGCTCGTGAAATTCATTAACACCTTGCCGGTCATGCTCATGCTTTTTCTCATCACTACCCCCATATTCGGAACGTTAATACTATTGGGTCTTCGCGTAATCGTGTGGGTCATTTCTCATGTCATTCAGATAGGCGGGAGCATGCAAGTAAGAATTTTCAGGCGCAGATACTCTTCATCGCGCAGTCCATACGCACGGCGCTGGATGACTCGTATCTTGTTGTTGAGTCCTTCAACGAATCCGAGCGAGACTTTGTTCTCCGGCTTGCAGTAAGCGGCAATACCATCCCAATGACGATCAATCATTTCGGCAAAGTTCTCGTAAGGCTTCAGGCGCTGCCATTTGAGTGCGTTGCGCCAGTTGTCGAAGAAGCGCCGCGCCCAGCCTTCTCGCTGGTAGCTCCAGAGTTGACCGAAAGACTCCTTGAGCAGGTAAGCGGTGTTGATCCGCTTGTTTGCCGCCAACAGAGTCTTCAGTGCCTGCCGGCCTTTCAGTGTCAGGTTTTCCTTGCGCGAGAGCAGGGTGTATTTCTGGCCCTTGATGTAGCGCCGTTCCTTGCCCTCAAGCCGGGCGTACTCGGCACGGCGCACTTGGTCCAGCGCCTCGCCCAGATGGCGCATGACGTGAAACTTGTCGAACAGGATCGCCGCCTGGGGCGCGCTCTTGCTCGTTGCGTTGCGAAACGGCTTCCACATGTCCATCACCGCCAGACGGATGCCCGCGCTCTTCTTCTGCCCCAGCCACTCATAGAACTGGTTCATGCTGGCCTCCGAGCGATCCGCTCCGCCAAACCAGATCGGCCGACCCCGGATCAGGTCGCTGACAACGATGCGGTAGCTGTGTCCCTTCCTGATCGAAATCTCGTCGATGCCGATTACCTTGGGGCCAGGTGTGCCAGCGCGCGCCAACTGGATTCTCATGTACTGCTTGTCCAGTTCCTTGACCGTATGCCAGTCCAGGTTCAGTTCCTTTGCCACGTCCTGCACCGTGGACTGTCGGCAGCGCCGCCCGACGAACCAGGCAAATCGTTTGGTGTACAGCGGGTTGTCGGCCAGAAAGTCGAGCTTCTCCCGCTTCACCTTGCCGCAGCGCCGGCAGTGAACGCGCCGGATCTCGATGTCCAGGTAAACACGCGTGTCGCCGCAGGACAGATCGCGAACCCGCCGGGTCTTCCGGTCGTACCACCCGGAGTACACTTGGCCACAGGCGCCGCAAAGTGTTTTTTTGAGCGCCAAAACAGGGCAATGACCCGCGCCTTCGGGTCGCCAAAAATCCCTTTGACCGTACCCAGAGGGCGGAATCCAGGGAAAGCATATGCGTCAAGAAGACGCTTTCGTTTGCGTGAAGTAGCCATGGGTAAAGCATGCCACTTTTCCAGCAGTATTCAAACTGCTGGAACACCGAGCCCGCTTGCCTTGCGTTCATGAACCACTCCATTTTTTACCCACACGATTACGCGAAGACCCATTTTTATCTCCTATCGGATTGATTGAAGGAATACTGCTTTAAATAAAGAAATTTCGCCCTCAGCAAGATCAGGGCAATCAAAACTCGATCCATACCACGGCCCAGGCAAGTCGCCGCCACCTCGACCATAAATAACGACTTCCCCTAGCAATTTTTTATCGGAATGCCGAAAAACTTGGTAGAGCCTACGAGACATTTCTGGATTACCACGCTTGTAGTAATGTGTTTCTCTCTTAAATATGTACTCCGATCCCAGTGCATTCTCGCCCTCAGTCGGATCGTAGAAGTTAGGCTGCCCCCACTGATTGAATTTATCCGGCGGCAGCTTCACCGTCTCATACACCTTGACCCCACCGTCCTTGGCGCAAAGTTCACGCACTTGATGGTCAAGCCACAGCGTCTTACCCAGCGCTAGCCACAACAGTCCTAGGACGACAGATACGCTCATGGCCATCACTATTCCTCGGGATAATGGCGTCCTGGCTCTCCTCAATAACAACCGAATAGCCCAATAAAGACAAAGAGGAATGACCGCCCAATAAATGAAAAATATTACGAGACTTATGCTGCCACCCTCCATTCTTTGTCATTACCCGGAACCAAGACTAAAGGGGTCAGCTTCGCTTTGTTTTTTCTCTTGAACACCATATTCATCCTCTCCCGCTTCAGTATCGAAATCGGTTTGTATTTCTGTATCGCTAAGGGCTTATCTTTGAAATAAAATCTTCATATTTCCCACCCGCGCTGCGCGTTATATGTTCCACATAGGTGTATGTCAGACGGAATGGGTAACCTAATGAGTCGCAAATCATGTTTGACAGTGCCGACTCCTCAACGGCTGTGAGCTTTCTTGGCATTACCATCTTCACTTCGATTTGATCTGGCGCATGCTGAATCAACTGAAACTGGCTAATCGGTGCAATGTGCCTGTAATGGTCCGACCCAACCAACGGCCACCTGCTTTCTCCTGAGGGTAAGACCAGCATATTTCTTACCCGGCCAAGAATGCGGGTTATGACGGGCAAGCCCCGACCGCAGGCGCATGGTTCTCCCACTTGAGCGTAATCGCCGATATCGTACCGAATGAACGGTGAAGCGTAGTTATGCAGGGTGGTGACAACGACCCGGCCTATTTCACCGGGTGCGCAAGGCTGACTTTTCTCATTGAGGATTTCGACTAGCGCATTTTCCGACTGTAAGTGGTAATGCTCGTGGTCTGGGCATTGCAGGGCCAGGTAACCGGCTTCCTGACAGCTATATTGGTCTACCAGCGGTACGCCCCACACCTTTTTGCAGGCAGCCCGAACGTCTACACCCACTATTTCTCCCAGGGTGCGCACTTCTTTCAGGTTGGGCAGGCTGACGCCTGTTTGCATAGACCGGTGCGCCAATGCCAGCAGGTTTGAGGGATAAGTTAGGATATAAGACGGATTTTGCTGTTGCAGCCATGCCAGTTGTTGGTCAACACTTGCCGTAATATTTAGCAAAGCCAACTGTCCAGATGGGTACACCATGTTCACGGATGCACCCCAGCCGGGATACACTTCTCCATGAGGCGGCAACGCTTGTGCTGGAGCGACGCGACGGATAACCGCCATCTTTCCCAGGAAATCCCTGCCATGCCAAAGATGCTCTCGGAGCGTCAAGGTTTGCCAGAAGAAGTTGCTTTGCTCGGTGCCACTGACTGTGATGGGCATGCCTGTGGAGCCCGATGTGGTAATGCTGTGCGTTTTACCGTGTTTTGCCGGAATGGCTTGGCTAACCATGCTCGCGCCCGCTTCCTGAATTTGCTTCCGGGTAACAATTGGCACATTTCCCCAGTTATCCGGTGTTAATACTGCGTGGCGCAGGAATCCGTTCGCACGATAATGGTCGCTATAAAAAGGCACGGTTTGATAGGCATGCGCTAATAGCGGGCCGACTTGATTCAGTTGGTGATGGAGTATTTGCTTGGCATCCAACCATTGGCTGCGCTCAAGTTGATGCTGTAGAGCGAGCATCGCAGATGCCGTCTTACCGAGTAACGCTGGCCAATGGAAATTGTTCATTCCTCGCCTTTATCCTTCCTGTGCTCCTCCTCCACCACCTCCATCCTCATCGCCCCCTGCCCAGCCCCCAGGCTGAACACCTCGTCCACCTGCAATCCTCGCGGGATCTGGTGAGTGATGAACAGCATGGTGACCTTGCCCTTGAGCTTGTTGATGGTCCTGGCGAAGTGCTCGGCAGTGTGGCTGTCGAGGTTGGAGACGGCTTCGTCGAAAATCAGGATTTTGGGTTGCTTGAGCAGCGCCCGTGCTATGGCGATGCGCTGGCGCTGGCCGCCGGATAGGCCGGTGCCGCGTTCGCCGATTTCGGTCTGGTAGCCGTCCGGCAGTCTGTCGATGAAGTCGTGGATTTCAGCGGCTTTGCAGGCTTTGATGACATCCTCGAAGCCGGCGTGGGGGTGGGCCATGACGAGGTTGTCGTAGAGGGTGCCGGAGAACAGGACGGTCTCCTGCGGGACGACGCCGTAGGTCATTCTTAGTTCGTTGGCGGCGAGGTGGCGGATGTCGCGGCCGTCGAGTTCGATCTGTCCTTCCTGGGGCTGGTAGAAGCCGAGCAGGAGTTTGGCGAGGGTACTTTTGCCGCAGCCGGAGGGGCCCATCAGGACGGTGAGGTGGCCGGGCTTGAAGCTCATGTCGAGATTGCGGTAGAGCCAGGGGTGGTGTTCGCTGTAGCGGAAGGAGATGCCGGCCAGGTCGATCTTGCCGTGGCCGGTGTGCTCGCGGCTGGGGGTGAGGGCGTAGGGTTCGTTGGGCATGTCGAGGATGTCGCCGAGGCGCTTGACGGCGATGTTGGCCTGCTGGAATTCCTGCCACAGGCCGACCAGGCGCAGCATGGGCTGGCTCATGCGTCCGGCGAACATCTGGAAGGCGACCAGCATGCCGACGGTGAAGCCGTCGTTCTGCATTACCAGCAGGGCGCCGACGATGAGGATGGACAGAGTCATAACCTGTTCGATGCCGTTGGCGACGACGTTGTAGCTGTTGCCGACCTGCTTGGTGGAGAAGCCGGCGGCGAGGTAGCCGGCGAGGTAGTCGCCGTATTTGGCGTCGAGGTGAGGTTCCATCTGCAGGGATTTGACGGTGCCCATGCCGGAGAGGTATTCGGTGAGGAAGGCCTGGTTGCGGGCGCCGAGCATGAATTGCTTGTTGAGCTTGTCGCGGAACACCGGGGCGACGAGCAGGCTCATGGCGCCGATCAGGCCGAGGAGGAAGACGGCGATGAGCGAGAGCTGCCAGCTGTAGGCGAACATCACGGCGAGGAAGATCAGCAGGAAGGGGAAATCCAGCACCAGGGTGACGGCGGCGCTGGAGACAAATTCACGGATGGTTTCGACGCCGTGCAGGCGGGCGACCAGGACGCCGGTGGGGCGCTGTTCGAAATAGGGCAGCGGCAGGCGCAGGAGGTGGCGGAAGACCTGGCTGCCGAGGACGGCATCGATGCGGTTGCCGGTATGGAGGACGAGGTATTGCCGCAGCCAGGTCATGGCCATGGTGAAGACCATGAACATCAACAGGGCGACGCCGATGACGATGA
>JAIOJM010000161.1 GCA_019911785.1 Sulfuricella sp.
ACCCCCACCCTAGCCCTCCCCCTAAAAGAGGGAGGGAATGTACGTTGAAAAAAATATACATAAATTGGAAAGGAGCCGCCAGACTTGTATCTAATCCGGCCTGGCAGCCTGCCTTTCCTTGCGCCGGTAGGCCGCCACGGCCGGCACCAGCCCAACCACCAGCACGACTGCCAGCAGGCCCAGCGGCCACAGCACCGGCTCGTTCCACTCGCGCTGCTTTTTGGCGCGCAAGCCGGCATCGATGCGGACGTACTTCAGGCCGTTATTGGCCATCAGGTTGGGCTTGATGTTCCGGTACCAGGCGTGAAACAGGCTGTACTGCTTGGGATGGAAACCCCAGATCCAGGGCGCATCCTGGCGCGCGATCGCGAGCATTTCGTCGATGATTTTCTGCCGTTCCGGCCCGTTGTCCATGTTCTTCATGCGCTCGAACAAACGGTTGAATTCCGGATTGTCGTAGTTGGCCGAGTTTTCCCCTTCCCCCTTCACTCGTGCGTTGGGGCCATAAAGCAGAAACAGGAAATTCTCCGGGTCGGGGTAGTCGGCGTTCCAGCCCCAGTGGAAAATCTGCGCGTTGCCCTTGCGGATCTTGTCCTGGAAACGGTTGTAGTCGGTGTTGCGCACCACCAGTTGCAGATCGACCGCCTGGAACTGCTTGCGGATCCAGTCGAGCCGCGCCTTGTCGTCCGGCCCGGTGGCGGTGATATCGAGGTACAGCATCAGCGGCTTGCCGGTCTTCTCGTCGCGCCCGCCCGGGTAGCCGGCCTCGGCCAGCAGCTTTTTGGCGTGTTCGATGGACTTGCGTTTCGGCTTGCCGTCCACCCAGTCGTAGATAACGGGATTGATGCCCCGCTCGCCCTCATGCGCACCGAAAATTCCCGGCGGCAGGGGACCCTGCGCGGGAATGCCGCGTCCGTTGGCGAAGATCGAGATGAATTCCTCGTAGTCGATCGCGATGGAAACCGCCTGCCTGAGCTTCTTCGCCCGCTCCGAAAATCCGCCTACCACCGGATCGAGCATATTGAAACCATAGTAATAGTTGGTCGCGGTCACCGTGGTCTGCAGGCGGATGCCTTTCTCCTTCATCATGTCGGTCACGTCCGCCTCACCCTGGGTGGCGACGCGCACCGCCTGATCGAAGCTGTCGGAACTGATGCCGGAGGCATCGTAATAACCCTGCAGAAACTTGTTCCAGTAAGGAATGCTTTCCTTTTCCAGGCTGAACACCGCCTTGTCGATGAACGGCAGCGGCTTGCCGGCGTCATTCAGCAGCCCGGCTGCGGCGTCATTCGGCTCGCCTTCGGTCGGATAAGCCTCGCCGTGGAAATTCGGATTGCGCTCCAGCACCATGCGCCGGTTGGGATCGTTCACCGTCAGCATGTAGGGCCCGGTACCGACCGGGTACCAGTCCAGGGTGAGGTTTTTCTCGGCCATGCCGGGCTGGCCGTAGAAACGGTCTGCCTCCGGCGGCACCGGCGCGAAGAACGGCATCGCCAGCCAGTAAAGGAATTGCGGATACTTGCCCTTGAGTTTCACCCGATAGGTATGGCGATCCACCACCTCCACCCCGGCCAGCGGGTAGCGCGTCAGATCCAGCCGGGCACCCGGCGGCAAGGACTTCTGCGCGCCATCCAGCACTTTTGCGTATTCCTTCAGGCCGACGATGTACTCGCCCATCATGCCGAAAATCGGCGAATTCAGCCGGGGATGGGCCAGCCGCTTGATCTGGTGGACATAATCCGCCGCCTCCAGCTCGCGCGTGCCGGTTTGCGGAAAATCCGCCAGCTTGTAGACCTTGGCCAGATCCTCCGGCTTCAGGTCGTGATACAGGTAGCGCCCCTGCGCATCGCGGGCAAAGGCCGGGTGCGGCTGGTAACGGATCCCCGGCTTGATGCGGATTTCATACACGCTGAAGGCGATTTTTTCCGGGGCGCTGTCGGCCGGCAGGGGCTTGCCCTGCGCATCGAGGAACAGCGGCTTGGGCAATTCCGATGCGGCGAGCGGAATCAGCGTATAGGGGCGCTTCAGGTAATGGTATTGCAGCGGCGGCTCGTAAATCTGGCCGGTGAAGGTGATCTCGTTGGAGCTGTAGGACTGCGCCGGATCAAGATGCTTGGGCCGTTCGGCAAACGACGAATAGGAAATGTTTGCGCCCTCGTCGGCGACCGGATAGGGGCTGTTCCAGGGCGGGGCGCCACAGGCCGCCAACAACAATGGCAACAGAACAAAAGACAGGGGTAATTTCATCGAGTTTCAGTGTAGCGCAAGCAGCGGCCTGGTGCCAAGCAACGATGCCCATTCAGAGAATTGGGTTATAATGCGTTGTAATATCGATTTCCGAACAAACCGCGATTAAGGGAAAAACAATGGGCTTTCTGGCAAACAAAAAGATCCTGATTACCGGGATGATCAGCAACCGTTCCATCGCTTACGGCATCGCCATTGCGATGAAGCGCGAAGGCGCCGAACTCGCCTTCACCTACCAGGGTGAGAAGGTCAGGGATCGCGTTGCCGGCCTGGCGAAAGAATTCGGTTCCGACCTGGTTTTCCCATGCGACGTCGCCAGCGACGAAGAAATCGACCAGCTATTCATCGACTTGGGCAAGCACTGGGATGGGCTCGACGGTATCATCCACTCCATCGCCTTCGTGCCGAAACAGGCGCTGGCCGGCGACTACGTCGACTCCGTCACGCGCGAATACTTCCAGATCGCCCACGACATCAGCTCCTATAGTTTCACCGCGCTGGCCAAGGCCGGGCTACCGATGATGCTGGGCCGCAACGCTGCGCTGCTGACCCTGTGCTACCTCGGCGCGGAACGCACCGTTCCCCACTACAACGTGATGGGCCTGGCCAAGGCTAGCCTCGAAGCCAACGTGCGCTATATGGCGGCGAGCCTGGGGCCGAAAGGCATCCGCGTCAACGGCCTCTCCGCCGGTCCGATCAAGACCCTGGCGGCAAGCGGCATATCCGACTTCGGCAAGCTGCTTTCCTACAATGAGAAACACGCCCCGATGCGGCGCAATGTCACCATCGAGGAAGTCGGCAACGTCGCCGCCTTCATGTGCAGCGACCTCGCCAGCGGCATGACCGGCGAGATCACCTACGTCGACGGTGGCTTCAACATCACCGCGCTGGGCAACGCCGAAGAAGCGGTGGCGGGGAATTAAACCCAAAAAAGCAATTAACCACGAATTCACACGAATAAAGCACGAATGTTCACGAATAATCAAACGATTAGCGAGAATCGCCCAATTCACCTATTTGGTGAGGCGATATTTGTTGTTAACTATTTGTGTTCATTCGTGAACATTCGTGTCATTCGTGGTTAATTACGGTTTTTAGGTTAAAGGCAACGCAGCAGAATCTCCCTGACCTCCCCATCGGTCAACACGATGGGGTTGGTCTTCATGCTGCTGCCGCGGCAGTTTGCCACGATCAGGTCCAGATCGGCTTCGCGGATGCCGTAGGCGCCCAATGACGGAACATTCATCCTTGCCGTCCTCTCCTTGAGGGTTTGCACCAGAAACGCCCTTGCTGCGACGTCATCGACAGGGTGTTTGTCCTGGAACAAGCGGCCAATTCGGGCGTATTTCTCCAGCGCCGGGTTGCCCGGGTCACGCTCTTCCAGTGCACGGATATTGATTTCCGTCGCCTCCGCCACGGTTGCGCCACAGGCCACGCCATGCGGCACCGGAAAGAACGCCCCCAGCGGGGCCGCCAGGCCGTGCACCGATCCCAGTCCCACCTGCGCCAGGGTAATGCCCGACAGCAATGCGGCATAAGCCATTCCCGCCCTGCCCTCGGCCGCCTTCTCGCCGCCCTCGTACCAATTCAGCAGACCTTCGCGCACGTAACCCAGGCCGCTCAGCGCCAGCGCATCGGTAAAGGGATTGGCACGGGTCGAAACGAAAGATTCCAGCAACTGGGTCAACGCGTCCATGCCGTTGGCGGCAATCAGGTCGGGCGGGCAGGTGGCGAGCAGTGCCGGGTCCACCACCGCATATTTCGCCACCAGCAGGTCGTGGCGGAAGGATTTCTTGAAGCCGTCCGGCCCGTGCATGCTGAGGACGGCATTCTTGGTGGCCTCCGAACCGGTGCCAGCGGTGGTCGGCACCGCGATGAAGGGCAGCGACGGTCCTTGATAAGGCAGCTCCGGCCCCACCCCTTCGAGGTGGTCCATCACCGAATTGCCGTGGGGCAGCAACCCGGCAATCGCCTTGGCGGCATCCAGCACGCTGCCGCCACCGATGCCCAGCACGACCTCGATGCCGGCATGGCGGTATACCCTGACGGCCTGGTCCACCAGACCAGGCGAAGGCTCCTGCTCCACCACCATATCTTCCCAGGATACCCCTTGTCCCTTCAGTGCGTCGATCAGTCCCTGCCAATGGAGAGAGGCACGAAACGACTTGCTCCCGGTAACGATCAGCACGCGTTTGCCCAGCGACTGGAGCAACTCGGGCACATCGTTCAGGCGACCCTCACCAAAAATAATTTTCGGCAGGCCTGAAACAGAAAATGAAGATATCATGTCAGTGGCAATTCAAACAGAAAGCCCGATTCTACTGGATTTACCCCCTACAGGAACGATCTGGAATTCGAGATATTGATATCTTGTATTATGGGTATATTAGAATATACTTAACATGTAGGAGGTTGTTTTGTCATTGCGCTTTATCAATGGCCTCAAGTTATTGTTTGCGGTATAAACTCAGATTTTATCCAGGTTCGGGAGGACTGCCAAAATGTTAAAAATTATCAGTGGTTTTATTGCGGGGTTGGCCTTTATCGGGTTCATGGCTTATAACTACATGAATAGCATCATGTTCTGGGAAATCCCCAGCCCGTTCGGCGTCGAGGAAACTGCCGCCCGCATCCAGCAGAACATCCAGAATGCCGGTAATGGCTGGGCCCTGGCTGGCCTGCGCAATCCGGCCAAGGCCGTCGAAGCGGATGGCGGCAATGCCTTGCCGGTATTGATGGTCGAAGCCTGCAGCACCAAATACTCCGGCCCCATTCTCAGGGACGACACGGTCCGTTTCCTCTCCATCCTGATGCCCTGCAAGATTTCCATTTACAAGAAAAATGACGGCAAAACCTACATTGCCGGGATGAATGCCGGACTGATGGGCAAGATGTTCGGCCCCATGGTGGGCGAAGTCATGGGCCACGTCGCAAAAGATCAGGCCAAGTTCGTGATCTTCGATGCGAGCAAACCTGCACCCCCGTTGATCAAAGGCACGCCTGGCGCAGCCGGTGGCGCAGCTGCGGGTGGCGGTGGCGGCTGCTAGGCGGCTCGATGAACCCGCGATTCACCATGACCGTTTCCCTCTCTCCTAGCTCTCTCCCGGAGGGCTGCCCTCTCCCCAACCCTCTCCCGCAAGCGGGAGAGGGGGCAAACGTGAAGGGCACTTGTTTTGATTTGAGGGACGAAGTCTCGCTTCGCGAGTTTCACGTTATAGCGGACTATTCGCAAAAAAGATCGCATCAGGAGGGAGTATTATGTTTTCAAAATTAAAAATCGCCCTGTCCACGCTGGTGGCAGGGGCCACGCTGGCAGCGCTGACTGCTTTCGCCTCGCCTGCCCCCGTGCAGACAACGACAGCAGCGCCGGCCCCGGCAGCCATGGTCAAAAAGGAAGGCAACTCCACCGCAGACCACAGCAAGTTCAAGGAACTGCAGAAGACCTTCAAAACCGCGCCGGAAGTCACCAAGGCCTGCCTCTCCTGCCACACCGAGGCCGCCAGGCAGATTCAGAAGACCAAGCACTGGACTTTTGAATTCATCAACCCCGAGACCCAACAGAAGTTGGGCAAGAAGCACGTCATCAACAACTTCTGTACCGCTGTGGAATCGAATCAGAAATTCTGCAACGCCTGCCACGTCGGCTACGGCTGGGAGAATGACAAGTTCGACTTCACCGCGGAAGAAAACGTCGACTGCGTCGTGTGCCACGAATCCACCGGCACCTACCGCAAAGTGCCAGGTTTGTCGGGCCATCCTACCTATAAGGACATGGAGTTCCCGCCGCATTCCGGCAAGATCGTCAAAGCTCCTGATCTCAGCAAAGTAGCCCAGAGCGTCGGCAAAACCAGTCGCGCGAACTGTGGCGCCTGCCACTTCAATGGCGGCGGCGGCGATGCAGTGAAGCACGGCGACCTCGACAGCACGCTGAAAGATCCGCCCAAATACCTCGATATTCACATGGAGAAAAAAGGGCTGAACTTCAGCTGCGGCACCTGCCACATGACCTCCGCCCACCAGGTTCCGGGCAGCCGCTACGCACCGACGGTAGCCGGCAACAAGGATGTTGTTCCCCCGCACATGCGCGGCAAGGTTGACAACAGCAACCCCGCCAGTTGCCAGTCCTGCCACGGTAACAAGCCGCATCCGGCAAAAATGGCCAAGCTGAACGAGCATACCGACAAGATTGCTTGCCAGACCTGCCATATTCCCGAGTTCGCGCGCGGCCAAGCCACCAAGATGACCTGGAACTGGTCGACTGCAGGCCAGCTCACGCCTGAAGGCAAGCCGATCACCAAGAAGGATAGCGCGGGACGCAACGCCTACGACAGCAAGAAGGGCGATTTCACCTGGGAAGACCACGTTATTCCGGAATACATCTGGTTCAACGGCAAGGTGAATTACACCCTGCGCGAAACCAAGCTGGACCCCAGCAAGGTCGTCAAGATCAACAGCTTCGAGGGTAGCCCCACCGATGGCAAGTCATTGATCTGGCCGGTCAAGGTGTTCCGTGGTCAGCAGCCTTACGACTCCGTCAGCAACACGCTGCTGGTGCCGCACGTCTTCGGTGCCGACGGCGACTCATACTGGTCGAACTTCAACTGGGACAAAGCCCTGGAAGCCGGCATGAAAGCCGCCAACGCCCCCTACAGCGGCAAATACGGCTTCGTCAAAACCGAAATGAGCTGGCCGATCACCCACATGGTCGCACCCAAGGCCGATGCGCTCACCTGCGCCCAGTGCCATAGCGAGAATGGCCGCCTCAAGAACGTCAAAGGCATCTACATGCCGGGCCGGGGCGACAACAACCCGCTGCTCGACATGGCAGGCTGGGGACTTGCCTTGCTGACCCTGATCGGCGTGCTGGTCCACGGCGCCGGCCGCATCTATGCCCACAGGAAAGGATAAGATCATGAGCGTCGAAAGAATCTACGTTTTCAAACGCTTCGAGCGTTTCTGGCACTGGTCTCAGGCCTCGCTGATCATCTTCATGCTGATCACCGGCTTCGAGGTGCATGGCTCCTACCACCTCTTCGGCTTCGGCAGGGCGGTGGAACTGCACACCCTCTCCGCCTGGACGCTGATCGGCCTGTGGGTGTTCGCCATCTTCTGGCACTTCACCACCGGCGAGTGGAAGCAGTACATCCCGACCACGGACAAGGTGGTTGCCATGATCAAGTTCTATTCGGTCGGCATCTTCAAAGGTGCGCCGCATCCGTTCAAGGCGACCACGCTGAAAAAGCACAACCCGCTGCAGCGCCTGGCCTACCTCGGGGTGCTGCTGTTCATCGGGCCGCTGCTCTGGTTCTCGGGCTGGTTCTACCTGTTCTTCAGCGACTGGGGCGCATGGGGCGTGGACAAATACGTGTCCCTGGAGTGGGTGGCTTTCTTCCACACCGCCGGCGCGTTCATGATGCTGCTGTTCCTGATCGCCCACGTCTACCTGACCACCGCCGGCCACACGCCAACTTCGCACATCAAGGCGATGATTACCGGCTGGGAAGAGGTGGAATAAAGCCTGTTGCCACAAAAAGGGCCGCTACGCGTAGCGGCCCTTTTTCATTGGTGCGGCGCCCTGCTTACCAGAACTTCCAGAAGCTCTTCTTGGTGGAGCCGCGCTCCACCCCTTTGGAAAGGAAGTAAGGCACGTAAGCCTTGTCGGTCTCCAGAATGTGATGCGACAACCAGCCGCGCAGAAAATGGAGCAACTCGAAGCTGATGTTGGCCTTGCCGCTTTTGAGCTTCTGCTGGAGCTCAACCACCTGCGTGATCAGCTTGTCATGTTCCTCATGGTGATCCTCATATTCCGGATAGCCCAGGATGCGCATCAGGCTCTCTTCGACCGTGAAATGCACCCGGGTATATTCGACCAGTTTGTCGAGAATCTCCATGCACGCCGCGGTGCCATGCTTCTCATGGATCGCGGTATGGAGCTGATTCAACAACCCTACCAGCGCCTTGTGCTGATCGTCGATTTCCTCGATACCCACACTCAGTTTGTCATTCCATTCCATTAGTTCATTCATTCTGTATACACCTATAAGAAGATAACGGGATATGAATGTATTATTTTAGGGCAAGAAGGAATCAGGAACATTGAGCGAGGTCAACCTTCGGTCGATATTATTTTCCCGATTTCGCCGCCACGTCCCGCAAGAAGGGCAGATACTGCGACCAGCCTTGGATCGGCCCGACGTGGGAAAACACCACGATGCCATGCTTGTCGAGGACATAGGTAGTGGGGAAAACGACCGCCATCCTACGATCTGGAATGGTCTTGCCGTTGGCCAGAGTCAGAGACTCGGTGCCTATCTCTTTAACCCCGGAGTCATGCAAAGGCAGGGTTAAATGCTGTTGCTGCGCCCACTGGTGTGCGGTGGCAAAATCCTCACGCATCTGCAGCAGGACCAGCTGAATGCCGGAGGGGGCGCCCAGTTCCTGATGGAGCCTCTGCAATTCCGGCATTTCGCGCCGGCAGGGCGGGCACCATGTACCCCAGAAATGCAGCACGGTCACCTTGCCGCGCAGGTCTGACACCTTCATCGGCTTGCCGGCGGGGCTCTTGATGGCGAGATCGAAGAAGCGGTCGCCGCGCTCCTTGCCGATGTGCGCCCTGGCCGCTTCCGCGCGGCTCAAATACGGCCCCCACAGAGTGGCCCACCGTTTGGCATCGAACACCACCTTGTCATCAACGGCATAAGGAACGCAGGGCTGCTCAGTTCCGTGCTGGCACTCCTGAACCGCGCCTTCGAGAGCCGAATCAGCTGTCGGCTCATCGCCTTTCCAGGCCCATGCGCCACCCGGCGCGATCACGAAGGCGCGATGCTTACCCGCTGCAAGAAACTCCCGGAAACCCTCCTTGCCCCGGCTGTCGACGTGAGGGATGGCCTCGGCATCGCCCGGTTTTGCCGCCATCGCAGGCAAGCAGGCCAGGCACGCCGCCACGACCGCCAAACGTAGCAGTGTCTGGATTGCCATATTCATTCTCCGAGCAGGTGCAAAATCACCCTGCGGCGCTGCTGATCGTAGCGGTGCTCGTAGAGGAAAACCCCCTGCCAGGTGCCCAGCGCCGGAGCGCCGCCGACCACCGGGATGGCCAGGTGGATCTGGGTCAGCGCGGTGCGCGCGTGGGCGGCCATGTCGTCCTTCCCTTCCTGGCGGTGCTGGAAAATCGGGTCGCCGTCCGGCACCAGCCGCGCGAGAAACCGCTCCAGATCGGCCTGCACGGTAGGGTCGGCATTCTCCTGTATGAGCAGGCTGGCCGAAGTGTGCTGGACGAACACCGTCAGCAGACCCGCCTGGATGCTCGTCGAACTCACCCAGTCGCGCAGCTCGTGGGTGAATTCATACAGGCCGCGACCCTGGGAGGAAGAAACCGTCAGTTGATGGTGTGCTTGTCGCATGGAAATCAATAAAAAAGCCGGCAAGTCGGTATTTTACCTCCTTGCCGGCCGATGCAGCCATGAAAAATCAGGCTTTGACGAACGTGTATCTTCCGTCCTTGAAGTCCGCTCTGATGGTGTCCTTGGCCGCGAAGCGCCCGGCCAGGATTTCCCGCGCCAGGGCGTTTTCCAGGTGCGCCTGGATCGCCCGCTTCAGAGGCCGCGCGCCGAATACCGGGTCGAAGCCGGCCGCGGCCAGTTCGGTCAGCGCCGCGTCCGACACCTCCAGCTTCATCTCCATGGCCGCCAGGCGCTGGGTCAGATACTGCAGCTGGATGCCGGCGATGGACTTGATGTGCGCCTCGTCCAGGGCATGGAACACCACCACTTCGTCGATGCGGTTGATGAATTCCGGGCGGAAATAGCTTTTCACCTCGGCCATTACCGCCAGCTTCACCACTTGGTAGTCGTCCCCCGCCATCTGCTGGATCATCTGGCTGCCGAGGTTGGAGGTCATCACGATCACCGTGTTCTTGAAATCCACGGTGCGGCCCTAGCCGTCGGTCATGCGGCCGTCGTCGAGCACCTGCAGCAGGACGTTGAACACGTCCGGATGGGCCTTCTCCACCTCGTCGAGCAGGATCACGCTGTAGGGCTTGCGCCGCACCGCCTCGGTCAGGTAGCCGCCCTCCTCGTAGCCGACATAGCCGGGCGGCGCGCCGATCAGGCGCGCGACGGAATGCCGCTCCATGAATTCCGACATGTCGATGCGGATCAAATGATCCTCCGAATCGAACAGGAATCCGGCTAGCGCCTTGCACAGCTCGGTCTTGCCGACGCCGGTGGGGCCGAGGAACAGGAACGAGCCGTACGGCCGGTTAGGATCGCCCAGCCCGGCGCGCGAGCGCCGGATGGCATCCGCCACCAGGCGCACCGCCTCATCCTGACCAACCACGCGCTGGTGCAGCTGGTCTTCCATTTGCAGCAGCTTGTCGCGCTCGCCTTCCATCATCTTGGAAACCGGTATCCCTGTGGCACGCGACACCACCTCGGCGATTTCCTCCGCGCCCACCTGGGTGCGCAGCAGCTGGTGCGCCGGCATGGCTTCCCCGGCCTTGTCGGCGTGCTTCAGTTGCGCCTCCAGCTGCGGGATTTTGCCGTACTGGATTTCGGAAACCTTCTGCCACTCGCCCTTGCGGGTGGCCGCCTCCATTTCCACCTTGAGCCGGTCAAGCTCCTCCTTGATGTGCTGGCTGCCCTGCACCTGGGCCTTCTCGGCCTTCCAGATCTCTTCCAGGTCGTTGTACTCGCGCTGCAGCTTGACGATCTCTTCATCGAGCAGAACCAGGCGTTTTTTCGAGGCTTCGTCCTTCTCCTTCTTCACCGCCTCGCGCTCGATCTTGAGCTGGATCAGGCGGCGGTCGAGCTTGTCCATGACTTCCGGCTTGGAGTCGATCTCCATCCTGATCCGCGACGCCGCCTCGTCGATCAGGTCGATCGCCTTGTCGGGCAGGAAACGGTCGGTGATGTAGCGGTGCGACAATTCCGCCGCCGCGATGATGGCCGGGTCGGTGATGTCCACGCCGTGGTGCAGCTCGTATTTTTCCTGCAGGCCGCGCAGGATGGCGATGGTATCTTCAACCGAGGGCTCGTCCACCAGCACCTTCTGGAAGCGGCGTTCCAGCGCGGCATCCTTCTCGACGTACTTGCGGTACTCGTCCAGCGTGGTGGCGCCGATGCAGTGCAGCTCGCCGCGCGCCAGGGCGGGCTTCAACATGTTGCCGGCATCCATCGCGCCTTCCGCCTTGCCCGCGCCGACCATGGTATGCAGCTCGTCGATGAACAGGATGACGCGGCCCTCCTCCTGGCCCACTTCCTTGAGCACCGACTTCAGGCGCTCCTCGAATTCGCCGCGGTACTTGGCGCCGGCCAGCAGGCCGGCCATGTCCAGCACCAGCACGCGCTTGCCCTTCAGGGTTTCCGGCACCTCGCCGTTGATAATGCGCTGCGCCAGGCCTTCGACGATCGCGGTCTTGCCCACGCCGGGCTCGCCGATCAGCACCGGGTTGTTCTTGGTGCGCCGCTGCAAAACCTGAATCGTGCGGCGGATTTCATCGTCGCGGCCGATCACCGGATCGAGCTTGCCGAGCCGGGCGCGCTCGGTAAGGTCGAGGGTGTATTTTTTCAGGGCCTCGCGCTGACCTTCCGCTTCGGCGTTGTTCACGGCTTCCCCTCCTCTGACGGCGTTGATGGCCTGTTCCAGTGCTTCCCGTGCGACCCCGCTCTCCTTCAGCAGGCGTCCGGTCTCGCCCTTGTCCTGGGCGGCGACCAGCAGGAAAATCTCCGAAGCGATGAACTGGTCGCCGCGCTTTTGCGCCTCCTTGTCGGTGAGATTGAGGAGATTGTTCAGGTCGCGGGAAAGGTTCACCTCGCCGCCATGCCCCTCGACCTTGGGCAGCCGCTCGATCGCCTTGTGCAGTGCGGGTTTCAGCCCGCCGACATTGCCCCCGGCGCGCTGCAGGATCGAAGCAGTACCGCCGTCATCCTGGTCAAGCAGGGCCAGCAGCAGGTGCTGTGGCTCGATGAACTGGTTGTCCTGGCCGACCGCGAGGCTCTGCGCGTCGCTCAAGGCCTGCTGGAACTTGGTGGTGAGTTTGTCGAAACGCATCATCAATCCTTCTCAAGAATAAATAGACATCAAACTCTTATATAGGGAATTATCGGGGAATTTCAAGACCCGATCCGGACATTCCTCAAAAAACCAAACCGATGAGCCCTCACGTAACGACCATGGCGAACCGCTGCCCCAAATGATAAAACAGCGATTCGCCATGACCGTTTCCCTCTCTCCTAACTCTCTCCCAGAGGGAGAGAGGGACGAGGTCTCGCTTCGCGAGTTTCACGTTTACAATGAGTTTGCGCTACACTTGGCACTATGCAATCCGGGTGTACTCCATAATGATTTCCCGACTTTTCACTCTCTTATTATTTCTTTGCATCTCCGGCGCATGGGCCGCACCCGCTTCCCTGCGCACGTCCACGGGCTCCGAGATTTCCCTGCGCACCTTTCCCGGCGAAGGGAACACCCTGATGCTGGGCTTCCCCTGCGACGAGGGCCTCGGCACACAGGAAGCACGGGCATCCCAGTCGCTGTCCCGGCTCGGGATCGAAGCCTGGCTGCCGGACATGCTGGGCGCCCACGCCTTGCCGGTGGCGGCCAGCAGCATGGATCAGCTCCCCCCCCTGGAAATCGCCGAGGTCATCGACCAGACCATCAAGCTGTCCGGCAAAAAGATAGTGCTGGTCACCACCGGACGCGGCGCCCTGCCTGTCCTCCAGGGTGCGAACATGTGGCTGAGCCAGGCCACCCCTCAAGACCGTGCCGCCCTGATCGGCATCATCCTGTTCAGCCCGGAACTCTATGCCGTCAAACCCGCACCCGGCGTGGAAGCCCGTTATCACAGCATCGTATCGAGTACCTCCCTGCCGGTGTTCATCTATCAGGGCCAGCGCTCCCCCGGACGGTGGTGGCTGGAACATCTCAAGGTCGAATTCGCCCGTGGCGGCAGCAAGGTCGCCAGCAAGGTGCTGCCCAACGTGCGCGGATTTTTCTACGCGGTACAGGACCCCACGGACGAAGAAAGGGCGATGACCGACAGGCTGCCCGAACTGATACTGGATGCGATCAAACAACTGGAATCTGCCCGATGAAAAAACTGATTCTTTTCATTTCATGCCTGTTCCTGCTGGCCTCCGCGCAGGCACAGGATCTGAAACCCTGGAAAGGCGGCCCCACCCCGCCGCTGGCACTGAACGGTATCAACGGCAAACCCATCAAGCTGGAGGATTATCGCGGCAAGGTGGTGATGGTGCAGTTCTGGGCCACCTGGTGTCCGCCCTGCCGCAAGGAGATGCCCTCCATGATGCGGCTCCAGGCCAAGCTGGCCGGCAAGCCCTTCGTCATCCTCGCCGTCAACATGGGCGAAACGGAAAAAGATGTAAAGGATTTTCTCACCCAGGTAAATGCCGATTTCACCATACTGATGGACAGTGACGGCAAGGCGATCACTGCGTGGAAAGTATTCGTCGCCCCCTCCACCTTTCTGGTCGACCCCAAGGGCAACATCCGCTATGCCCTGCAGGGCGGGGCGGAATGGGACGCGCCGGAGTACCTGCAGAAGATCAGGGAAATGCTTCCCTAGCCCGGATGTTTTATCCAAGATTACCCATTAAAGCCAAAGTACCGCTGTGAGAGTCTGAGCGAGTCCGACCCAAAGCGGGCATCCAGGCTGGCCCGGCGACATACATTTCTCGATCGAGGGCGCCGCAGGTTGACCATAACTTGCGGTAAGCATCAGCTATAGTAAATATTTGGTTATGGGGATATTCATGGCACGCCACATAGAAAAACCCATTAGTGCCGCAGGGGTAATGCTTGACGCAATTCGACAAGCCCAAGCGCGTTTTATTGTTGATACGACCCCACATGATTCCTTTGGCGGCCTACTGAAAATTCTACTTTCTATAACAGCGAGTGAATATGGATTTATCGGCGAGGTTTTTAGAAAGGTTGATGGGGCGCCATACTTAAAGACGTATGCAATTACAAATATCGCGTGGAACGAGGAAACGCGTGCTTTAGCATCCGAGGGGGAGTTGGAGTTTCATAACCTCAAGACATTATTTGGTACGGTGTTGACGACGGGTAAGCCGGTGATAGCCAATGATCCCGCGAACGACCCTCGTGCAGGCGGCCTGCCGCCAGGACATCCGGCCATGCACTCGTTTATGGGATTGCCCATTTTTTCAAACGATAAAATGGTAGGCATGATCGGAGTGGCAAATCATCCAAACGGTTATACGCAAGAGTTAATCGACTGGTTAGAGCCCATTTTATCCACTTGCTCAACCTTGATCGTAGGGTATCGCAACACCAGGGAGCGCAAGCAGGCCGAGCAGTCTCTGCAAGAGAGCAACAATAGCTTCCGCGCCGTGTTGCAGGCTGTTCCGGATTTAATGTTTGAATTAGACGGAACTGGAAAATATCTCAATGTGTGGGGCGTGCGAGGGGATTTGCTGGCCGCTCCGGAAAATCAGTTGCTGGGTAAATCAGTCACTGAAATGCTGCCGCCGGAAGCTGCAAACGAAGTGCTCGCCGCGATTCTGGATGCGAATGAGAAAGGCACGTCCTTCGGGCGACAAATCATGCTGCCTCTTCCTCATGGGCCGCATTGGTTCGAATTGTCGGTCTCGAAGAAACATGCTGCGCCGGGCGAATCCAGCAGCTTCATCGTGTTGTCTCGCGATATCACCGAACACAAGGCAGCAGAAGATGAGCTGCGCATCGCTGCTATTACTTTCGAAACCCAGGAAGCCATCGTGATCACCGATCCTGACGCAAAAATTATGCGCGTCAATCGGGCCTTTCAGGACATTACCGGCTACAGCGCAGAAGAAGTGGTTGGGCAAAATCCGCGCATCCTGCAGTCAGGCCGGCAGGATGCGGCTTTCTACCAAGCCATGTGGTCAGCGCTGCTCGATACCGGCAAGTGGTCTGGCGAAATCTGGGATAGACGCAAGAACGGCGAGATCTATCCAAAGTCCATGACCATTACGGCGGTTTACGACGACAAACGACAAGTGTCCCATTATGTGGCCGTGTTTACCGACATCAGTCAACGCAAGCAGTCGGAACAGGAAATCCATCAGATGGCCTTCTACGACCCTCTGACGCATCTACCCAATCGCCGCTTATTAATGGATCGGTTGCGGCAGGCGATGGCGGTCAGCACGCGCAGCGGTGGGCATGGTGCATTGCTGTTTCTGGATCTGGATCACTTCAAGATGGTCAATGACACGCAAGGTCATGCCGTGGGCGACCTGCTGTTGATCGAGGTGGCGCGCCGGTTGCTGACCTGTGTGCGCGAGGGTGACAGCGTGGCACGGCTGAGTGGCGATGAGTTCGTGGTGGTGCTCGAAGATCTGAGCGGCCAGCCGGACGAGGCGGCCACACAGGCGGAACTGGTCGCGGAAAAGATACGCAACGAGCTGGGACAGCCTTATGCGCTGAAAGACTATGAGTACCGCACCACGTCCAGCATCGGCATCAGCCTGTTCCACGGCCATCTGGAGAGTATGGATGATGTGTTCAAGCATGCCGATGTCGCCATGTACCAAGCCAAGGCGGCCGGGCGCAACGCCATCCGCTTTTTTGACCCGCAGATGCAAACGGCATTGGATGCGCGTGCGGTGGACCATCTGGGTTCAACCTGAAAACGGTTGACGGAAAATTTCCTCTGGATTCATGCTATTAAACTGCATTCGTAGGTGGTGCGAATTTATTCGCACGTCACTCGTTGTTAGTGCGAATGCGGATTCAAATTCGAAGTGCAACATTCGCTATGCCCTGCACGGCTGGGCGGAATGTGACGCGCCGGAGTACGCGCAGAAAATATCCGAATTGCAAGGGGTGAGGGGGTGAGAAGCCCTTGAATTTTTCCTCGTCAGCGCATAATCTTACGTTATTCCGAACGATAAAAGGAAAGTAGGATGATCAGTGCCACTCTGTCGAGCAAATTTCAGATCGTCATTCCCAAGGCGTTGCGCGAGCAGCTCCACCTGGAAGCCGGGCAACAGTTTGTTTTCGTTGCCAAGGGCAACGTCATCAACCTGGTGCCCAAACAGGATCTGAAGCAATTGCGCGGGCTGCTGAAAGGCGCGAATCCCGAAAATGTGCGCGACCGCCAGGACCGTACATGAGCCTTGTCTTAGTGGACACCTGCGGCTGGATTGAATGGCTTACGGATGGCGGGCTCGCTTCCCGTTTCGAGCCCTACCTTTCGGACCAGGCCAGCCTGATCGTTCCCACACTGATCCAGCTCGAGCTTTACCAATGGGTGTGTCGCGAACGCGACGAAGCGGCCGCGCTCAATGTGATTGGCGTCACCGAGGCCGCTGCCAGCGTCATACCGCTTGACACCCCGCTTGCCCTGCAGGCGGCAGAGTTGGCATTCGAGCACAAACTCGCCATGGCGGACGCGATCATCCTCGCCACCGCACAGAGAACATCGGCACAGCTTGTGACCTCCGACAAACATTTCTCCGCCCTGCCGGCCGTGATCTATTTCGAAAAATGACCCTCGCACCTGACCTCGCTGACACCATCCGCCGCAACGTTGAAGCCGCACTGGCCGAGGATATCGGCAGCGGCGACCTGACCGCGCAGCTGATCCCGCCAGACCAAGCCGCCCGTGCCTCCATCATCAGCCGCGAAACGGCGGTGCTGTGCGGCACGGCCTGGTTCGAAGCCTGCTTCCGCAGGCTGGGCGCCCAGGTGGAAATCAAATGGTTTGCCCGCGACGGCGAGGCGGTTGCCGCAGGGCAAACGCTGGCCGAAATCAGCGGCAACGCCCGCGCCATGCTCAGCGCCGAGCGCCCGGCGCTGAATTTCCTGCAAACCCTGTCCGCCTCGGCCACCGCCACGCGGCTGTATGTCGAAGCGGTCAAGGACACACGGGCGAGGATCATGGATACCCGCAAGACCCTGCCCGGCCTGCGTCTGGCGCAAAAATACGCGGTCAAATGCGGCGGCGGGGAAAATCAGCGTGCGGGCTTGTACGACGGCATCCTGATCAAGGAAAACCACATCATGGCGGCAGGCAGCATCCGCGAGGCGCTGACACAGGCCGCGAACATCGCCGCACCGGGGATATCGATACAGATCGAGGTGGAAAGTCTGGACGAACTGGAACAGGCACTGGCAGCCGGCGCAACACTGATCCTGCTCGACAACTTCGACCTGGAAACCCTGCGCACGGCGGTAAAGCTGGCCGGCTCAAGGGCCGAACTGGAGGCCTCCGGCGGCATCACCCTGGAAACTGTGCGCGCCGTGGCCGAAACCGGCGTGCACCGCATCTCCGTCGGCAGCCTGACCAAGGACATCCAGGCGGTGGATCTGTCGATGCGCTTCGAGAAGCCCTAATTCTCTCGATCAAAAAAGCACTAACCGCAAAGGACGCAAAGGTTCGCAAAGGGAAAACCAAACCCTCAGACATGCCAGCCTGATTGCTTTTCCTTTGCGTCCCTTTGCGTCCTTTGCGGTGAAAGATTTTTGCTATTTATTGTTGGATTGAATGCAAATTGGAATAAATCACACGCCCCGCATCGCCCACCACCATCCGGTCAGGGTAAAGAAAGACAGGATCAGCCCCACCGCCACCATCAGGTTCGCCAGCGGCGGGTCCAGGTCATGCTCGGTCGCCACAATGGCAGCGGTGATCATCGGCGGCATGGCCGCCTCGAACAGCGTCACCTGCGCGGCCAGGCCATGCGCCCCGAAGGCGCCCACCAGCAGCAGATACAGCGCGAGCGGCGCGAGGAAGAGCTTGAATGCCAGCCCCAGCGCCAGGTTGCGACCGTTGCCGGCGAGATGGCCCAGCCGCAACTGAAAACCCACCGATACCAGGGCGAGCGGCGCCAGCGTGTCGCCCAGCCGCTTCAGCACCGTTGTCGCCCACAGCGGGTA
This sequence comes from Sulfuricella sp., assembly GCA_019911785.1. The sequence goes on from JAIOJM010000161.1 coordinate 18,154, forward strand.
CTCCACCGGGATCAGCGCCAGAGCCAGCAGCAGCGCGATGAAGGGCGGGAACAGCGCGATCTTGCGGGCGATGGTTCGGGCATCCGGCACGCCGGACGAATACAGCCCGGCGGTGATGATGCCGAGCGTGGACAAGGTGAGGAAGGTGCCGAGCTGATCGACGATGATGCCGGTGGCCAGCCCTTCATGGCCGTAAAAAGTCTCGATCATCGGCAGGCCGAAGAACGAGGTATTGCCGAGGCCGCCGGTGAGCATCAGCGCGCCCGTTGTCGGCCGCGGCAGTTTCAGAATCCGGCCGGCCAGCCAGAAGAAGCCGGCCCCCAGGCCGAAATGCAGCCACGCCATGGCGGCAACGTAGGCGAAGGCCGGCGTGAGGCGGATGTCGTGGATATAGAGCAGGGTCAGCGCCGGCAGCGAGATGTGGATGATGAAGCTGTTGAGCGTTGCGGGGGCGCTCTCCGGCAGGCGGCCGGCACGCCGCAGTGCCATGCCGAAGAGGAAACAGGCGACGAGAAGGATGAGATTGGTCATTCAACACACCAAAACTCCTTCCCCCTTTCAGGGGGAAGGGCGGGATGGGGGTTAGGAGGAAAATTCACCCCCACCCTAGCCCTCCCCCTGGAAGGGGGAGGGAATCAGAGGTCTGCGTGGGCAACAATGAAGCGCTTCACCGCTTCCGCATCCGCCTCCATCACTTCAAAGCGCTGCGGCAGGTTCTCTATCCCCACCAAGTCGGCCGGGCGCTCGGGTTCGCAGCCCAGTGCTTCGCGGATGGTTTCCTCGAACTTGGCGGGCAGCGCGGTTTCCAGGCATACCATGGGGATGCCCGCTTCGCGGTGCTCAAGTCCCACTTTTACGCCGTCGGCGGTGTGGGTATCGATCATCACGCCGTATTGCCGATGCATGCGACGTATGGTTTCCAGCCGGTTGGCGTGGTTGCTTACGCCGGATTCGAAGCCGAATTCCCTGACCCTGGCGAAATACGGTGTTTTGGAAAGATCGAAACTGCCCCCCGCGTCCACTTCCTTCCAGAGCTCATTCACGATTGCCGGATCGCGCCCGACCAGATCGTAAACAAAGCGCTCGAAGTTGGACGCCTTGGAGATGTCCATCGACGGGCTGCTGGTGTGCTTGGTTTCCGGCCGCGGGCGGTAGACGCCGGTGCGAAAGAACTCGTCGAGCACGTCGTTCTCGTTGGTGGCGACGATCAGCTTGTGGATCGGCAGGCCCATCTGGCGGGCGATGTGGCCGGCGCAGACGTTGCCGAAGTTGCCCGACGGCACGGAGAAGGAAACTTCCTCGTCGCTGCCTTTGGTCACCGCGAAATAGGCCTTGAAATAGTACACCACCTGGGCCGTGACGCGCGCCCAGTTGATCGAGTTGACCGCGCCGATCTTGTGTTTGGCCTTGAATTCGAGGTCGTTGGAGACCGCCTTGACGATGTCCTGGCAATCGTCGAACACGCCCTTGACGGCGATGTTGAAAATATTCGGGTCCTGCAGAGAGAACATCTGGGCGGTCTGGAACGGGCTCATTTTTCCCTGCGGCGAGAGCATGAACACTCTGATTCCTCTTTTTCCGCGCATGGCGTATTCGGCCGCGGAACCCGTATCGCCCGAAGTCGCGCCGAGGATGTTGATCTCGGCGTTTTCCTTCGCCAGCACATACTCGAACAGGTTGCCGAGCAACTGCATCGCCACATCCTTGAAAGCCAGGGTCGGGCCGTAGGACAGCCCGAGGATATGCAGCCCCGGTTCCAGCGTCTTCACCGGAGTGATCTCGTCGCTGCGGAAAATCGCGGCGGTGTAGGTCTTGTCGATGATGGCCCTGAGGTCGGCGGCGGGAATGTCGGCGGCGAAGCGGCGGATCACCTCGAACGCCAGCTCGCGGTAGCTCATGCCGCGCATCGCGGCGAGCTCTTCCTTGCTGAACCTGGGGTAAGCCTCGGGGATGGTCAAGCCGCCATCGGTAGCGAGGCCGCCGAGCAGGATTTCGGTAAAGGTCTTGGGCGGCATGCCGCCGCGGGTGCTGAGATATTTCATTTCTTCGTGTCCCTGTGCCCTCTGTGGGAGCGGCGCCCTCGCCGCGATAATCGGCCCGGGGGCGGGCCTCCTACCAAATTCATGTCACTTTGAAAGCAACCTGGAGTTATGCGCTGAGTTCTTCCATACGTATCCGCGTCACCTTGCCGGAAATCGAAGACAGCGCTTCGATCTTGGCGATTGCCTGGTTGATGTGTTTCTCCACGGTTTCGTGCGTCAGCAGGATCACGTCCGCCTGCTTCTCGCCTTCAGCCGGCTCTTTCTGGATCATGGCGTCAATCGAGATACCCAGATCGGCCAGGATACGCGTCACATCGGCCAGCACGCCGGGCTTGTCGAACACGCGCAGGCGCAGGTAGTAGGAGGTGCGAACTTCATCGATCGGCAGCACCGGCACATCGGACAAGGCGTCCGGCTGGAAGGCCAGGTGCGGCACGCGGTTCTCCGGATCGGAGGTGAGCATCCGGGTCACGTCCACCAGGTCCGCCACTACCGCACTGGCGGTCGGCTCGGCACCGGCACCGCGTCCGTAATACATGGTCGCGCCGACGGCGTCGCCTTTCACCAGCACCGCGTTCATTACGCCTTCCACATTGGCAATCAGGCGCTTGGTCGGAATCAGCGTCGGGTGGACACGCAGCTCGATGCCCTGGTCGGTGCGCTTGGTGATGCCGAGCAGCTTGATGCGGTAGCCCAGTTCCTCGGCGTAGGAAATGTCTTCCTTGGTGAGCTTGGAAATGCCCTCGGTGTAGGCCTTGTCGAACTGCATCGGAATGCCGAAGCCGATCGCCGCCATGATGGTGAGCTTGTGCGCGGCATCGATGCCCTCGATGTCGAAGGTCGGATCCGCCTCTGCGTAGCCGAGTTCCTGCGCCTGTTTAAGCACGGTATCGAAAGCCAGGCCCTTGTCGCGCATCTCGGTCAGGATGAAGTTGGTGGTGCCGTTGATGATGCCGACGATCCACTCGATGCGGTTGGCGGTGAGGCCCTCGCGCAACGCCTTGATGATCGGGATGCCGCCCGCCACCGCCGCCTCGAAGGCAACCATCACGCCCTTGGCCTGCGCCGCCTTGAAGATTTCGTTGCCGTGCAGCGCCAGCAGCGCCTTGTTCGCCGTGACCACGTGCTTGCCGTTGGCGATCGCTTTCAGGATCAGTTCCTTGGCGAGCGTAGTACCGCCGATCAACTCGACGACGATATCGATGTCCGGGTTGTTCACCACCGCCATTGGGTCGGCGGTGATTTCCAGCTCTGGGCCGGCAAGTTTCCGCGCCATTTCCAGGTTGCGATCCGCCGCCATCTTGATGCGAATCTCGCGCCCGGCACGGCGGGTGATTTCTCCGGCATTGCGCCGCAATACCGTGAGGGTGCCGCCGCCGACGGTGCCCAGGCCTAACAAACCTACGTTGATGGGTTTCATTGTTTCTCCTTGTGAGGGATCAGGGGTCAGGGGCTAGGGACTAGGAAATTCACTGGCGCGAAGCGCCAGCCAAAGCCCCTGATCCCTAGCCCCTGATCCCTAGTCCCTAATTTCCATGCCGCTTGCGGTAATGCTCCAGGAAGCGCGCGATGCGGCCGATGGCCTCGGTGAGGTCGTCCACGTTGGGCAGGAACACCACCCGGAAATGGTCGGTATGGGGCCAGTTGAAGCCGGTGCCCTGGACCAGCAGGACCTTCTCCTCGAGCAGCAGTTCGAGGATGAATTCCTGATCATCGTCTATCGGGTACATCTTCGGATCGAGCCGGGGGAAGAGATACATCGCCCCCTGCGGCTTGACGCAGGAAACGCCGGGGATATCGGTCAGCAGTTTCCAGGCCACGTCGCGCTGCTTGGCGAGACGGCCGCCGGGCGCGACCAGGTCGTTAATGCTCTGGTAGCCCCCGAGCGCGGTCTGGATGCCGTACTGCGCCGGCACGTTGGAGCATAGCCGCATCGAGGCGAGCATGGTCAGTCCCTCGATATAGTCCTGGGCATGGCGCTTTTCGCCCGAGACCACCAGCCAGCCGGCGCGATAGCCGGCGGCGCGGTAGTTCTTCGACAGTCCGTTGAAGGTGATGAACAGCACATCGTCCGCCAGCGAGGCGATCGAAGTGTGGGTCGCGCCATCGTACAACACCTTGTCGTAGATCTCGTCGGCGTAGATGATCAGCTGGTGCTGGCGGGCGATCTCGACGACCTCCTGCAGCAGTTCCACCGGGTACAGAGCCCCGGTCGGATTATTCGGGTTAATCAGAACAATCGCGCGGGTATTCGGGCCGATCTTGCCGCGGATGTCGTCCAGGTCGGGCAGCCAGCCCGCCTGCTCGTCGCAGACATAGTGGCGCGGCACGCCGCCCGCCAGAGTCACCGCCGCGGTCCACAGCGGGTAGTCGGGAGTCGGCAGCAGCACCTCATCTTCGGTGTTCAGCAGCGCCTGCATCGCCATCACGATCAGCTCGGACACGCCGTTGCCGATGTAGATATCCTCCATCTGCACATCGCGGATCTTTTTTTCCTGGGTGTAATGCATGATCGCCTTGCGCGCGGCGAACAGCCCCTTGGAGTCGGAATAGCCGGAGGCATTGGGCAGGTTGTGGATCACGTCCTGGAGGATTTCCTCCGGCGCTTCGAAGCCGAACGGCGCCGGATTGCCGATGTTGAGCTTGATGATGCGGTGACCGTCCTCCTCCATCTGCCGGGCACGCGCCATCACCGGGCCACGGATGTCGTAGCAGACGTTGGCGAGCTTGCTGGATTTGAGTACGGGTTGCATGGCTTCGAGCCCCTATTTGCGCTGGCAATCTGGTAGGCAATCACGTTGAATTTGCGGGATGTAGGAGCGACCTCCAGTCGCGAACCACCGAATTCGCGACCTGGAGGTCGCTCCTACGCACACCATCGTTTCATGTTGACTGACTAGCTAGTCGCTCCACGGAATGCGCTAAAAAGGTATAATCTTACCCGACCGTCCCTTGTCCCGCAAATGGAGGCCCACCTTGAAGTTCCACCTGGCCGACGCTGCCGGCTTGAATCTTTTCACCGGCTACGACACCGATTATGTCGCTGTCAACCATCAGCACTATCAGGCCAGCCTGATCGTGCTGCCGAACCAACTCGTCGAAAACTGGCCGCCGCAAAGCTTCACAGCGCTGGAGGCCGCCCATTTCGAGGCTATTCTGGAATTCAGGCCGGAGATTGTGCTGCTCGGCACCGGCGGCACCCTGCGCTTTCCTCACCCCCGCCTGACGGAGGCGCTGATCCGGGCGCATATCGGCGTGGAGGTGATGGACACCCCGGCGGCCTGCCGCACCTACGACATCCTTGCGTCCGAGGGCAGAAAGGTGGCAGCTGCGCTGCTACTGGGCTAGGGGCAAAATATCCAGGAAGCTGCCGATGGCGTCGAACTCCGCCACATCCTTGGCCGGCAGCCGCGTGTCCGGCCGATGTACCGCGAGCAGATGGGCGATGCCGTAATCCCGCGCCGAGCGCAGCACCGGCAGGCTGTCGTCCACCAGCAGCGTGCGGTCAGGATCGAAGCGTTCCACCAACTGTAGCTTGCGCCAGAACTCGGGATGCTCCTTGGGCACGCCGATGTCGTGGGCACAAATCACCGCATCGAAATAGCCGTCGAGACGGGTTTTGTGCATCTTCAAGGCCAGGCTTTTATGGTGGGCATTGGTCACCAGCACGGTGCGGCGGCTGCCTCGCAGCGCCGCAAGAAAATCGGTGACATGCGGATGCACGGCGATGAGATGCTCCACCTCC
>JAIOJM010000162.1 GCA_019911785.1 Sulfuricella sp.
TGCATTGGAGGCTGTCATGCTTGCCAAATTGACTGCAAAAAACCAGCTCACCCTGCCCAAGAGCATCACCGCTGCCGTTGGCCCTGCGGAGTATTTCGACGTGGAAGCCCGCAACGGCCAGATCGTGCTGACCCCGGTTCGCATCCAGCGCGGCGATGCCGTGCGCGCCAAGCTGGCTGAACTTGACTTGCAGGAGCAGGACATTGCCGACGCGGTTGCATGGGCCCGGCAGACGGCCAGCCAAGCACCCGCCAGCCCCGCGAAGAACCGCCGCAAGAAATGACCCGTTCCCCGCGCACGCCCTGCGTGGTGATCGACACCAACCTGGTGCAGTCCGCGCTGGTATTTGCCCAAGGGCGGCTGACCCCATTGCACCATGCCTGGCAAGGCGAACGTTGCCGGCCCCTGGTATCCAGAGTCACTGCGGCGGAACTCATCCGTGTACTCGCCTACCCCAAGTTCAAACTCACGCCGGGCGAACAACAGGAACTCCTGGCCGACTACCTGCCCTGGTGCACTACCGTGCGCATGCCCAACCCGCCACCCGGAACTCCGGAGTATCGCGACCCCTTCGATCTGCCGTTTCTGCAGCTCGCCGTTGCGGGCAAGGCTGACTATCTCGTGAGTGGCGACCAGGATTTGCTGTGCCTTGCCGGCCAGTTTTCCTGCCCCATCATTACCGCCGATCAATTCATCAAGATGTTAAACATTTGACTACTCGCGGCAACATATAAACATTGATCATTCCCTTAATGGGTATCATCACTCCCAATATGGGAACGATAAAAGTCGGTCTATCAGCTTGAGAAATGTAGGGTGGGTTAGCGGTTTTTTGCGTAACCCACCAAGCGTTGCGTAGCAACACACCGTATTTTTAACCCAAATAGTTCATTAGCCTCGTCATTCCCGCTTTCGCGGGAATGACGGTGTTTCAGACCTAATGAACAATCTGGGTTTAATGAGTACCTGACGGCACGTCTGGTGGGTTACGGCACGAACAGCGTGCCTAACACACCCTTGCAAATAAATTAGCTCAGCCTCGATTGAAATTTATCTCGGCGCGGGGTGAGCAAGGACTTCACACACCATTTGAAGTACGATTAATAGTGTGATTTAATGACCTGTATATCGTATTATTTCAGGAGCGAATCATGTCGAGCATCAGCGCCAACGATCTCAAGACCAAAGGGATTTCCGCCATCGAAGCTGAACTTGCACATCAACCTGAAGCGATGATTTCGGTGCGCGGCAAGGATCGCTTCGTGGTGATGGATATTGCCCATTACCATTATCTGCGGGAATGCGAACTGGATGCCGCACTGGCCGAGACCCGGGCAGATTTGGCTGCTGGGCGTTTCGTCAAGGAGTCGGCGGAGGCCCATCTAGCGCGGCTGGATGCCGCCGAATGAGCTATACGCTGGTCTTTACCGAGCAATACACCCGGCGAGCAGGCCGCTTTCTCAAACGGCATCCCGAGTTGAAGCAGCAATACCTCAAAACCCTGCAGCTGCTCGAGGTCAACCCCTTCCATCCCGGATTGCGCCTGCACCCGCTGAGCGGGCGGCTTGAGGGGCTGCATTCTGTTTCGGTCAATCTTTCCTACCGTATTACGCTGGAATTGCTGATATCGGATGAAGAGATCATTCCGGTCAATGTCGGCGACCATGACGCAGTTTATTGATCCGGCTAATTAACTCTCATCCGGATACACCTGTCTCTCCCTCCACCTTGATGGGGTGTATAGACCGGAGAGGGTGATAAAACATTGAAATTTTACCCCTCTCCCCAGCCCTCTCCCACAAGGGGAGAGGGGGTTAATCAGGGCTTCCTTTATTGATCCGGCTAATGACGCCGAATCCGGTTGGTGCGATAGCCCACCGTGATCACTTCGTTTTGCGGGTCCAGAACGGCGTACATATCCGCCCATCGGTCGATCTGATTGGCTGGCAGCGATTTTGACAGCGCGGCCTTTCCCACGCTGCTGAAATACACCACCCGGCTGCCGTGGGGCGCATGGGCGACCCGGCCGTAGGCGAACAGCGTTTCCAGGGCTTGGGGCGGGATGCCGCGGCGCTTCATGCTCATTCTGGCGTGGCTGCTGACGATACCTAGTTTCATGTTTTTCTCCTTAAGCAATTCCGTGGTCAAAACAGGCTTGCGCTGACCGCTTTTTCGGACGGCCCGGCCTTGAGAGTTTTGCGCATCCGGCTGATCTGCCTGTCCATCTGGCGCAGCGTGGCCGGCCGCACGATGGTTTTTCCCTCGGCCGCCGCGCGGTTGCAGATACGGCGTATCGCCATCATCAGTTTCAGTCCGTTATGGTTTTCCATCTCTATGCCCTTTCAAGTCAAGTCATGCCGTTTTTCAGATAGGCGCCTTCGTTCTGTCATGCATTGTGGGGTATAGTGTGTCTCACAGGATGAGACACCAGAATCCCCTCAGGGAATTTTCATGGACCGCACGGAACGCTTCTATCGCATCGACCAGCTGCTGCATGAACGCAAGATTGTTCCCCTCGAGGTTTTTCTTGGCGAACTGGAAATCTCGCGCGCCACGTTCATGCGCGATATCGAATACCTGCGCGACAGGCTGAACGCGCCTATCGTCTGGGACCGGAAGGCCTGGGGATACCGCTTCGACAAGCCGATTGCAGGGAACAAGTACGAGCTGCCCGGCCTGTGGTTCAACGCTTCTGAAATCCACGCCCTGCTCACCATGCAGCACCTGCTGCAGAACCTGGGGCCGGGCCTGCTTTCCCCTCATGTCGACCCGCTGCTCACCCGGCTGAAACTGCTGCTGGAATCGGCCGAGATCCCGATGGATTCGGTCGAGAAGCGCATCCGCATCCTGCGCGTCAACGCCCGCGCCTACGAGCCCGAACACTTCTCCCCGATCGCGACCGCCGTCCTCCAGCGCAAGAAGCTGGAGATCAGCTACTACACCCGCAGCCGGGATGAAACGCAGGACCGGGTCCTGTCTCCCCAGCGCCTCACGCACTACCGGGACAACTGGTATCTGGATGCCTGGTGCCACATGCGCAACGGCATCCGCAGCTTCTCGCTGGACGCCATCCGCCGGGTGCGGCTGATCGGCGAGCAGGCGCTGGATGTCAGCGAACAGGAACTCGACGAAATCCTCGGCACCGGCTACGGGATTTTCTCTGGCAAGGAGGTAAAGTGGGCGGAACTGCGCTTCACGCCGCAGCGTGCGCGCTGGGTGAGCCGCGAAGCGTGGCACCCGGAGCAGAAGTCGCACTTCGACGATGAGGGGCGCTACACCCTGAAAGTGCCCTACAGCGACGACCGGGAACTGGTGATGGATATCCTGAAATTCGGCCCGGAGGTGGAGGTGCTGGGGCCCGATTTGCTGCGCCGCCGGATCATCGACCTGGTCGGCCAGACCTCGGGGATATACGGCGACAGCTAGTGCACGAAAAGCGCATTAACCGACAAAAGGCAGTTGAACCGCAAAGGACGCAAGGGACGCGAAGGAATTCAAAGCTTAAACAAGCTAATCTGTTTGCCCGATGAGTGATGCTTTACTGTTCATTAACCCATTGCTTTACTTTGCGAACCTTCGCGTCCTTTGCGGTGAGATGCCGTTTTCAGGATTAACCGGCGGTGCATGCTTGTGCCGTGATAGGATGGGAACACACACGACAGGGGAAGCCGCCATGAAAAAACTGACCGTCCGCATCCATGCAGAGCTGGAAATTCCGGACGACTGGGAAGTTGTCGAACACAAGTCGGGCATCCAAGCGCTGAAAATCGGCGGCAAATTCATCGATTTCGACATCGTGCCGCTGGCTACCGAGGAGAATGACATGGATGCGACCTGGACCGACGAGGACGAGGAATTGACCAACGACATCCTCATGGCTGTGACCGGGCTGGATACCACGCTGGAAACCGGCTGATCGGCTGGTCACAACTAGAGGCGGCTAAAGGTGCTTCAAGCCTTCCCAGTCGGTCAAGGCCTGTTCATCCTGAGTTTCCGGAGCAGCCTGGGCGTGACTTTTGCCCATTAAGGCTTCCCATTCTTCCAAAGAACCTTCAGCCACTTCCGGCTGCCGTTTCTCAGCGGAAAGGCGACGCTCCTTCCAGCCAGGCGGTGGGCCTACCTCTTTGACACGCCTGTTTCCAACACGCCGGTCTTCCCCATTTCCTGGCTTGGTGTTCTTGTTGTTCATGACACACCTATATATTCATAAAGCATTTACTATTTACGAATACCCTCGAATTGTCAAATGCGAAACACGCGAGCAGCCCCACCAGATTATTGATAAATTTCGGGAAAACGCTTTCGAAGGTGCTGAAGATCAGGCATATCAGGGATGACAATATACGGTTGATGGGGATGACGGGCAGGGTGGTTCTGATGGTAATCCTCCGCAACAACGATCTCCGAACTATGCCGCAGCAGCCATGCGCCGCGAGAGTTCGGAGTCGCGGCTTTTAATGAAAAGCATGAGTTTCTGCGGGTAGTCGGCGGCAACCGCATTCCTGACAGAGGTGCGCATCGCCAAGGACTGCCGCCATGCACGCACCTTTGGCGTGTTGGCAAATACGCCAAAGTCGGCAATGCCGTCATACACGTCGAAATAGCGGAAGATCGGGCCGAAAGCCGCGTCGACCAGCGAGAAATTCTTCCCGGAGAAATAAGGTCCGTCCTGCAAAGTATTTTCAAGCATTTCGAACCTGGATTGCAGCTCCTTGCGCTTTGCCTCGAAGACTTCCGCGTCTTTTGTGGTGTTGAACTCCCAGATCGTGCCCAGGATCGCCGAGCCGAACTCGATCCATGCACGGTGCTGTGCGCGCTTCAGCGGATCTTCAGGGTGAAGGCGCGGAGCAATCGTTTCGTCCAGGTATTCGCAGATGACGGCCGATTCGAAAATAACCTCGTTGTCGACTTGAAGCAGCGGCACCTTGCCGAGAGGGGAAATTTTGCTGAACCAGTCCGGCTTGTTGTCGAAGTCGATGTTAGTGCGCTCGAATGGGGCATTCTTTTCGATGAGCGCAATAACTGCACGTTGCACATATGGGCAAATTTCATGACTTACCAGATGCAATTTCGGCATGGCTTGGGTTTCCTGTCAGGGCTGATGATCGAACTTAATCAGCTTCATTATATAAATTCTCACCGGGTTGGCGCTGATTAAATCCGTTCGTCCTGATGCCACTATCCCAGCCAGAAGGCTCAAGGTATGATTCCGTCTGGAATTATTGCCCATCAATTAGGATATGCATGGAGACCGTGGCTGTCATCGACTTCGAAACAACCGGGCTATCGCCAGCCATGGGGGACCGGGCGACTGAGGTGGCGGTGGTTATCGTGGATGACGGCAAGATCGTCGATCGCTACCAAAGCCTGATGAATGCGGGTGCGCGCATCCCTGCATTTATCGAAGCGCTGACCGGGATATCCAACGCCATGATCCGCAAGGCGCCGCCGGCAGCGGAGGTAATGAGTGCGCTGGCGGAGTTTGTCGGCGACGTGCCTCTGGTGGCGCACAATGCTTCATTCGACAGCCGGTTTCTGGATGCCGAGTGGCTGAGGATCAACCAGCGGCGGCGGCAGGAGTTTGCCTGTTCGATGTTGCTGGCTCGCCGGGTTTATCCGGCTGCGCCCGATCACAAGCTGGGAACGCTGGTCAGGCATCTGGGGCTTCCCTCGGCGATCCGCCATCACCGCGCCCTGGCTGACGCGGAAATGACCGCCCATCTGTGGGTAAAAATGGTGTCGGATATCAGGCAGCAATATGGCCTGAGCGCCGTTCCGCACGAGTTTTTGCGCACGCTGCAGAAGGCGCCGAAGGCGCAGATGAATGGCTGCGTTGAACGAGCCAAATGCAGACTCGGCCTGTAATCAGCAACCGAGTTTGACCAGGGGCCATCAGCCCTTCTTCCCTTCCAGCTTCGCTTTCAGGTCGGCGAATGGATTGTGGGTTGCCATGGATGCCTGATCGCCAGAGCTTCTACCCCTCACCGCCTCATCCATGACGCGGGAATGCTCGTTATCGTGGCAATACAGGCAGAGCAATTCCCAGTTGCTGCCATCCAGCGGATTGTTGTCGTGATTGTGATCTTTGTGGTGCACCGTCAATTCTTTCAGGCGCACCCCGGCA
>JAIOJM010000163.1 GCA_019911785.1 Sulfuricella sp.
TTGCTGGCGCCGCTGCGGTCGCGCTCTGGGGCGACTACAGTGATATCGGCAAGGGAGGAAAGCGTTTCGGCAAGGCAGGCCAGGCCAGGAGCGAAATAACCATCATCGTTACTCAATAGAATCCGCATCGTTGATTTTTACGGTTGGCCGGCAGGCACCTTGAAGCGGGACGCTTGCGCCGTGCTTTGAAATTGATAATCTGGCGGGATTATAACATGCTTATTTCGATGTTCACTGCACCGCCAAACCCACCGCCAAACCCTGACAAAACGCAACCGCCGCAGACTTTCTTGCTCGATGGCAAGAAAGTCTGGAATAATGTTTGCTTAACTGCAAACCACAGAGAATTCCATTTCAGGAAATGCTGCGTGAAACTGCGACCTCCCGTTTCCCCCATCCCGCCAAGCCGAAAAATTTCCTCAGTGGATCTGGACTTGGTCTCATTGCGGCCAATGGGCGCCGGCGGCCCGGACGCGGGGTGACAAAATGAAAAAATGGTCCATTGAAAGCAAGGTGCTCGGGGGATTCGGCGTTGCGCTGGCGATCCTGGCCCTGGTCGGCGGTCTGGTGTACCAGTCCAGCCTTCATTATGTCGAAGCCTCCCGACGAGTGACGCAGACCCACGAGGCCTTGGCCACCCTGGAGGAAATCTTTTCCCTCATGAACCAGGCCGAAACCGGCCAGCGCGCCTACATCATCACCGGCGAAGAGTTCTACCTGCCACGGCGTGACGCCGCCATCGCCCGGATCGGAGAACTGCTGTCGCAGCTGAAGCAGTTGACCGCCGACGAGCCCGCCCAGCAGCAGCGGATTCCCGAGCTTGCCCGCCAGATCGCGGCCAGGCTCACCCTCCTGAACCGGGTCCTGATTGTGCGCCAGACCGAGGGCTTCGAGGCGGCGCGGCAACGGCTGATGGTGGGCTCTGGCAAGACGGAGATGGATGCGCTCCGCAGCCTGGTCACGGCGATGCAGGGTTACGAAAGGACGCTGCTCAAGCAGCGCATGGACGCCGAGCGGGAAAACGCCCACAAAACACTGGTCATGTTTTTCCTGGCACTGCTTTTTGCCATGGTGTTCCTCACCGTGCTGTACCTGCGCATCAGGCGGGAAATCGGCGAGCGCAAACACGCCGAAGAGGCGCTGGCGGTCCGGGCCGATCAGCTGCGCGAAAGCGAGGCGCGCGTGCGCGCCATTGTGGAGACGGCGGCGGAAGGCATCATCGTCATCGATGAACGGGGGATGATCGACCGCTTCAATCCGGCAGCCGAGCGCATGTTCGGCTACACCGAGGCCGAGGTTGCGGGAAAGAACATCTCCATGCTCATGCCCTCACCCCACCGCGAGGAGCACGATGGGTATCTGGCCCGCTACCTGAAAACCGGCGAAAAAAGGATCGTCGGCATCGGCCGTGAAGTAATGGGGATGCGCAAGGATGGGGCAATATTCCCCATGGACCTTGCCGTCAGCGAGGTGCGCCTGGCCGATCACCTCATGTTCACCGGCATCGTGCGCGACGTTACCGAACGCAAGCAGGTGGAGGAGCGGCAGACGCGACTGGTGCACGAGCTGGAAAGCGCCAACGAGGAGCTCAGGAACTTCGCCTATGTGGTGTCCCACGACCTGAAGGCGCCGCTGCGCGCCATCAGCTCGCTGGCCGACTGGGTGGTGACCGACTACGCGGACAAGCTCGACGACGAGGGCAAAGAGCACATGAGGCTGCTGCTGAGCCGGGTGCGCCGCATGGATGGCCTGATCGACGGTATCTTGCAGTATTCCCGGGTCGGCCGGGTGAAGGAGGCCGGCGTCGCGGTGGATCTCGATCAGCTGGTGCATGAAGTCATTGACCTGCTTTCCCCGCCCCCGAACATTGCCATCACCATAGACAACCTGCTGCCCACCGTGGTGGCGGAACGGACCCGTTTGCAGCAGCTGTTCCAGAATCTTTTGAGCAACGCCATCAAATACATGGACAAGCCCGAGGGCAATATTCGCATCGGCTGCGTAGCCGCGGGGAACAAGTGGAAACTGAGCGTGTCCGATAACGGCCCGGGGATCGAGGAACGGTATTTCGAGAAAATATTCCAGCTGTTCCAGACCCTGGCCCCGAGAGATCGGGTGGAAAGCACCGGCGTCGGCCTCGCCTTGGTAAAAAAGATCGTCGAAATGTACGGCGGGGAAATATGGGTCGAATCGAAGGTGGGCGAGGGCAGCACCTTCTTCTTCACCCTGCCCCGCAGTGTTTGATTATTTACGGACCTTACCCATGGAGAAACCTAATTGAAGATAACCAGCAAGCCTATTTTATTGGTGGAAGACGACCAGATTGATGCGATGACGGTAAAGCGCGCCCTCAAGGAACTGCATGTCACCAATCCCCTGGTGCACCAGGAAAACGGCGAGGCGGCCCTGGTCCACCTCCACGACCCGAAAAGCGAAAAGCCCTGCATCATCCTGCTCGACCTCAACATGCCGCTCATGAACGGCATCGAGTTCCTGCAGGTGGTCAAGCACGAAGAGATCTTGAGGCGCATCCCGGTGGTGGTGCTGACCACCTCGGAGGAGCAGCAGGACAAGGTGAACAGCTTCGACCTCGGCGTCGCCGGCTACATGGCCAAACCGGTGGATTACCGGCAGTTCGTCGAGGTCATGCGCTCCATCAACAGCTACTGGACCATCAGCGAAATGCCGGGATAACGGCGTTCCGGTGCGACATTTCAACCTGGATAAAAATTTTTCTATGACGAAACCCCAAATTCGCGTACTGATCATCGATGACGACATCGTCGACCGCATGGCCTGCCAGCGGGCCTTGAAGCTGAACCCCGACTACGATTTCGTGCTTGCCGAGGCCGAAACCGGCCGGGAAGGCTTGCGGCTTGTCCATGCGGAAAGGCCGGACTGCATCCTGCTCGATTACCGGCTGCCGGACCTGGACGGACTGGAATTCCTGGCGGAACTGCGCGATGAAACGGGCGAAATTCCGATTCCGGTCATGATGTTGACCGGCGCGGACAACGCCCTGGTCGCCGTGGAGGCGATGAAGCGCGGCGCACGCGATTACCTGGTCAAGGACGTGGAGCGGCAATACCTCGAACTGCTGCCGGCCATGATCGGACGCCTGATGCAGGAGCGCCGGCTGCAGGCGGAAAAGAAGGTGGCGGAGGCCAAGTATCGCACGCTGGTGGAGCAGACCCCGGCGATTACCTATGTCGCCGCCCTCGACGGCAGGGACAGCACGCTCTACGTCAGCCCGCAGATCATGGGCCTGGGTTTTACTCCGGAGGAATGGCTGGCCGACCCCGAAATCCACTTGAAGCAGGTCCACCCCGACGACCGCCTGCGCGTGGAGGAACAGCTTTCCCAATGTCGCGCCACCGGCAGGCCCTTGTGCTGCGAATACCGGCTGCGCGCCCACAACGGAAGCATTTTCTGGTTCCGCGATCAGGCCACCGTGGTGCGGGACGAGTTGGGGCAGCCGCTGATGCTGCAGGGCATCATGGTGGATATCACCAAGAGCAAACAGATGGAACAGGAACTCAGGGAGCACCGCCACCGCCTCGAGGAACTGGTGATGAAGCGTACCAATATGCTGACCAAGGCCAACGAGCAGTTGCGCCAGGACATTATCGCGCGCAAGCAAGGGGAGGAGGCGCTGTATGAAGAAAAGGAGCGCACCCGGGTGACTCTGGCCTCGATCGGCGATGCCGTCATCAGCACCGATGCCGTGGGCTGCATCAAGCACATGAACACGGCGGCGGAACGGCTCACCGGCTGGAGCGGGGCAGAAGCGTTATCCCAGCCGCTGGAGCGGGTGTTCCACCTCACCGACGAAGCCGCCCTGATCCGCCGCGACGGCAGCGAACTCGCCATCACCCAGTCCAAGGCATCGATCCATGACCGAAACGGCAAGGTGGCGGGCGGCGTGATCGTGTTTCGCGCTGTCGGCTAGCGAAGAGCTGCGGTGTTAAGCGCCGGCTCCTGGCGCGTGAAATGACCCTTGAAAAATCAGTTATCCACAGATGACCAAAAGTAGGCGCCTCTAGGCGACACAGATTTACACAGATATTTCAATGCGTTGACTTCATTGCTTGACTCACCCTGACGGTGATGTGCGATTGACTTTCAACCACCCGATTCGGCGGGGTTTTATCTGTGTGAATCTGCGTCATCTGCGGATTATAGGATGACCCGTATGGCCAAAGTGTCACACGCCTGCCGAAAAAGCAAAAAGGCCAATCCGAAGATTGGCCTAACTGTTTAAATCAATTGGTCGGGGCGAGAGGATTTGAACCTCCGACCACTTGCACCCCATGCAAGTACGCTACCAGGCTGCGCTACGCCCCGAGAAACGGCATTATAGCCGAAACCTCCAGGCTCGGCTAGAGACGGAGCAGTTCCAGCACGTTTTTGATTTCCCGCCTTAGCAGTGCCAGATCCATTGCAGGACCTGCTTCAGGCGTGGCGTCTGCGACCACTGCCGGCGATTTTCGCTCACCCGCTTCTTCCAGGCGATGGCGCGCACCGCTGATGGTGAAACCCTGTTCGTACAGCAGGTCGCGGATGCGGCGCACCAGCAGCACTTCGTGGTGCTGGTAGTAACGGCGGTTGCCGCGCCGTTTCACCGGCTTGAGCTGGGTGAACTCCTGCTCCCAGTAGCGCAGTACGTGGGGCTTGACCCCGCACAACTCGCTCACTTCACCGATCGTGAAATAGCGCTTTGCCGGAATCGGCGGTAAATCAGGCTTGCTTGCGAGTTCCGCCATTTGCGGCCTCTAATTGATAGGATTCTTCCACCATCGCCTTCAGCTTCTGGCTGGCATGAAAGGTCACCACGCGCCGCGCGGTGATCGGAATTTCTTCCCCGGTTTTGGGATTGCGGCCGGGGCGTTCAGGCTTGTCGCGCAGCTCGAAGTTGCCGAACCCGGACAGCTTGACGCCTTCCCCTTTTTCCAGGGATACGCGAATCTCTTCAAAGAAGGATTCCACCATGTCCTTGGCTTCCCGTTTGTTCAACCCTACTTTTTCGAACAGCATGTCTGCAAGTTCGGCTTTTGTTAATGTCATGTTCTTTCCTCAATTACGTAACTTCGCGCCGAAACGGGAAGTCAAAACTTCAGCAAGTTGCGCGGTCACCGCGTCGACTTCTTCATCGGTCAGAGTCTGTCGAGTATCTTGCATCAACACCCGGAATGCAAGACTTTTTTTACCTAAATCAATGCCTTTGCCGCGATAGACATCAAACAACGCGAGCTCGGTCACGACCTCCGGCAAGTGCTCACTCATGCCGTCAAGCAAGGCCTGCACGCTGATTCCCTCGTCCACGACCACCGCGATATCGCGGCGCACTGCCTGAAACTTCGAAATCTCGGCAAACGCCGGAACCCTGCTGCGCAGCAGCACGACCATCTCCAGCTCGAACAATACCGGCGCGGCCGGCAGCTCGTATTTCTGTTGCCACTTCGGATGCAGAGTGCCTATCCAGCCGAGAAGCTCACCCTCCAGCCACACCTTGGCCGCCTGGCCGGGGTGTAATGCCGGATGCGAGGCGGCCTCGAAGCGGGGAACCGCTGGCCAGAAGAGCGCTTCCACATCCGCCTTGGCGTCGTAGAAATCCACTGCGCGCGCAACCTCGCCCCACTGCTCGGGCTTGGCGTTGCCGTAGCACAGGCCGGCGAGCTTTTCCGGCTGGTTAAAGCCTTCTGCCGATTGGGCGAAACAGCACCCGGTTTCAAACAGGCGCACGCGTTCCTGCTTGCGGTTGAGATTGAAGCACAGGTTGTCGATCAGCCCGCCGAACAGGGTCGAGCGCATCACTCCCATCTGGCTGGCAATCGGGTTCTTTAGTTGCAGCGGGTTGTCGTTGCCGGCAATGTCGCGCTCCCACGCCGCGTCGACAAAGCTGTAATTGATCACTTCCTGGTAATCGCGCGCGGTCAGCAGCGCCCGCAACGTTTCCCGCCCCCGCGCCGCCTCGGACTGGGCCAGCATGTTCAGGCTGCCTCTGGGCGGCAGCGCGGGGATGTTGTCGTAGCCGTAGAGCCGCGCCATTTCCTCGATCAGGTCGGCCTCGATGGCCAGATCGAAGCGATAGCTCGGCGGGGTGACCAGGTATGCCCCGCCGTCTTCGGCAAAATCGAATTGCAGGCGGGCGAGCAGCGCCGCGATCTGGGCTGAGCTCAAAGCTATGCCCAGCACCTGGCTGACGCGCGCCACCCGCAGCCGGATCGGCGTGCGCTGCGGCAATTCAGCTCTTACCTCGGTGATCTCTCCTGCCGCGCCACCGCAGATTTCCAGCAGCAACTGCGTTGCTCGCTCCAGCGCGGCACGCGTTGCGGCGAAATCCACGCCGCGTTCGAAACGATAGGAAGAATCGGTGGAAAGAGTCAGCCTGCGCGCCTTGCCGGCGATCGTATCCGGGCTGAAGAACGCGCTTTCCAGGAAAATATCGACGGTCGCATCGGACACCGCGCTGGCCTGGCCGCCCATCACGCCTGCCAGTGCCAGAGCCTGGGCTTCGTCCGCAATCACCAGCATGTCGGAATCCAGTGCCACCGTCTGCTGGTTGAGCAGTTCCAGTTGCTCTCCGGGACGGGCGAAACGCACGCGGATGCCGCCCTGGATTTTCGCCAGGTCAAACGCATGCAGAGGCTGCCCCAGTTCCAGCAGAACGTAATTGGTCACGTCCACGACCGCGCTGATCGGGCGCAGCCCGCTTCTTTTCAGCCGGCGCGCCATCCATTCCGGCGACGTTGTCGCCGCATTCAGGCCTTTCAGCACCCGGCCACAGTAACGCGGACAGGCCGCGGGTTCATCCACCGCAACAGAGATCCGGTCAGGGATGGAGGCCGCCACGGCCACCGCCTTCGGCAGGTTCAGCGCCGCGCCTGTCACCGCCGCCACCTCGCGCGCCACGCCGGTCACGCTCAGGCAGTCGCTGCGGTTGGGAGTGAGCTTGAGGGTATAAAGCTTGTCGTCCAGACCGAGATAGTCGCGGATCGACTGCCCGACCGGCGCATCGGACGGCAGCAGCAACAGGCCGCTGCTTTCATCGGCCAGCCCCAGCTCCGACTCGGAACACAGCATGCCGGAGGATTCGACGCCGCGCACCCTGGCCTGCCTGATCGCCATCTTCGGCAGTTGCGCGCCGACCAGGGCGCATGGAACCTTCGCTCCGGCGCGAACATTGGCCGCACCGCACACAATCTGCAACGGCCTGCCGGTACCGACATCGACCCGGCAGACATTCAGCCGGTCGGCATCGGGATGCTTCTCCAGCGCCAGCACCTCTCCCACCACCACCTTGTCGAAGGGAGGCGCGACCGATTCCAGCGCCTCCACTTCCAACCCCGCCATGGTCAGGGCATGGGCGAGCCGGTCGCTGTCGAGATCGGGATTAACGTAGGCACGCAGCCAGTTTTCGGAAAATTTCATTTCAGTTGAACTGCCTTAAAAATCTCAGATCGCTCTCGAAGAACAACCTCAGATCGTTCACGCCGTAACGCAGCATCGCCAGGCGCTCCACACCCAGACCGAAGGCGAAACCGAGGTATTTCTCGCTGTCCACGTTGACGTGGCCAAGCACGTTGGGGTGCACCATGCCGCAGCCCAGCACTTCGAGCCAGCCGGTATGGCTGCACACGCGGCAACCCGTGCCGCCGCACATCACGCAGCCGATATCCATTTCCGCCGAAGGTTCGGTAAAGGGAAAGAACGAGGGGCGAAAGCGCACCTTGAGGTCGTCGCGCTCGAAGAAGCGCTGCATGAAATCGGCCAGCACGCCCTTGAGTTCGGCGAAGTTCACCTGCTCGTCCACCCATAGCCCCTCAACCTGATGGAACATGGGGGTGTGCGTGACGTCGGAATCGCAGCGGTAGACCCGGCCCGGCGCGATGGCCTTCAGCGGCGGCTGATGATTCTGCATATAGTGCACCTGCACCGGCGAGGTATGGGTGCGCAGCACATGCCGGTCGTCCACATAGAAGGTGTCGTGCATGGCACGTGCGGGATGATTCTCGGGAATGTTCAGCGCGGTGAAGTTGTAGAAATCGCTCTCGATTTCCGGCCCCTCTGCGACGCTGAAACCGATGGAACGGAACAAGGCCTCGATGCGCTGCAGAGTGCGCGTAACCGGATGCAGGCCGCCCACCCCCAAGCCGCGGCCGGGCAGCGTCACATCGAGCGCTTCCTGCGCCAGTTGCGCCTGCAGCAGCCGCTCCTGTATCGCTTCACGCCGATCTTTCAGGGCCTGCTCCAGCAAGTCCTTCGCCTGGTTGATGCGGGCACCCGCTTCACGGCGCTCTTCCGGCGGCATTTTGCCGAGCTGCTTGAGCTGCTCGGTGAGCACGCCGCTCTTGCCCAGATAGCGCGCCTTGGCCTGCTCCAGCTCGGCCGGATTATCTATTCCGGCGAAGGCAGACTGCGCTTCTTTCAGGATTGCGTCTAGATTTAGCATTTCCGGAATCTTAAAATAAGCCTAAAAAAGGCGACAACCACGAATGCCAAGAGTAGGCGCCTCTAGGCGACACGAATGCTCACGAATAAACACGAATAGTTCAAACAAACATCATGCCGCCAAACAGGTAAATCAGCAGTGAATATTCGTGTTTCATTCGTGTCATTCGTGGTTAGAAGCTTTTTCCAGGATAAAAAAAGGAGGCCTCTCAGCCTCCTTTTTCTTTACTGCTGATTAGGCAGCGAGGCGGGCTTTTACCTGATCCACGATGTGTGCAAAAGCGGGCTTGTCGAATACTGCCAGATCGGCCAGAACCTTGCGGTCCACTTCGATTGCAGCCTTCTTCAGACCATTCATGAACACGCTGTAAGTCAGGCCCAGTTCGCGAGCTGCTGCGTTGATACGGACGATCCACAGTGCGCGGAATTGGCGCTTCTTCTGGCGACGGTCACGATAAGCATACTGACCGGCTTTCATCACCGCCTGTTTGGCGATGCGGTATACGTTCTTGCGGCGGCCGCGGAAGCCCTTGGCCTGTTCCAGAACTTTCTTGTGGCGCGCGCGCGCCGTTACACCACGTTTAACTCTTGGCATTTTTCAGTCTCCTTACGCGTAGGGCATCATGGAGCGAACCGACTTCATGTCGCTCGCACAAACCATCGTTGTACCGCGCAGCTGACGCTTGCGCTTGGTGGTTTTCTTGGTCAGGATGTGGCGCAGGTGGGAATGGGTGCGCTTGATACCGCCGCCACCCAGAGACTTGAAGCGCTTGGCAGCGCCGCTCTTGGTTTTCATCTTAGGCATGTTCAACTCCTACATTTTAGCTTGATGCCAGGCGCTCCCCTGCGGGGAAACTTGGTAGCCTGAACACCACTTGTTTTTAGCGGCCAACAAAACCGACCTGTTGACCGCCAAGTTCCTACTACTACTTCTTCTTCGGCGACAACACCATCACCATCTGACGGCCTTCCATTTTCGGAAACTGCTCGACCGTACCGTGTTCCATCAAATCGGCCTCAACACGCTTGAGGAGCCGCAAGCCGATCTCCTGATGCGCCATCTCCCGACCGCGGAAACGCAGGGTGATCTTGCACTTGTCGCCCTCTTCCAGAAATTTGATCAGATTGCGCAGCTTGATCAGGTAATCGCCCTCGTCCGTTCCCGGACGGAATTTGATTTCCTTGACCTTGATCTGGATCTGCTTCAGCTTGGCTTCGTGCTGCTTCTTGCTTTCGCGGTATTTGAACTTGCCGTAATCCATCAAACGGCACACCGGCGGCTGGGCTTGCGGAGCGATCTCGACCAGGTCGATCTCGGCATCTTCCGCCATTTTCATGGCCACGGCCAGGCTGACTATGCCAAGCGGCTCACCTTCCACACCGACCAAACGAACCTCGGGCGCAGTAATTTCGCCATTGATTCGTGATTCTTTTTCCTGAGCGATAGCAAAAACCTCCAAGTTAAAAAAATTAAACCGTGCCCACCCTCTCGGCAACCTCGCCCTTGAGCCGCTGAATCAACGCTTCCAGCGGCATCTGGCCCAGGTCTTCGCCCTTGCGGGTACGCACGGCAACCTGTTTCGAAGCCACCTCTTTATCCCCCACGATCAGGAGGTAAGGCAGCCTTTGCAAACTATGTTCCCGTATTTTATAGGTTATTTTCTCATTTCTCAAGTCCGCCTCGACGCGCAGACCATTCTTTCTGAGCTCGGCCA
The DNA here is from genome assembly GCA_019911785.1 of Sulfuricella sp. Next base: position 10,167 of record JAIOJM010000163.1, read on the forward strand.
CCACCTCGCGCGCATAATCCGCCTGGGCATCGGTGATATTCATCACCACCATCTGCTGCGGCGCCAGCCACATCGGGAAGGCCCCGGCGTAGTGCTCGATCAGGATGCCGATGAAGCGCTCCAGCGAGCCGAGGATGGCGCGGTGCAGCATCACCGGCGTCTGCTTGGCGCTGTCTTCATTGATGTAGGTTGCGTCCAGCCGGCCCGGCATGGAGAAGTCCACCTGTATGGTGCCACACTGCCAGATGCGGTTCAGGCAGTCGCGCAGCGAGAATTCGATCTTCGGCCCGTAGAATGCGCCCTCGCCCGGCTGCAATTCAAAATCCAGACCCTTGCGCTTGAGCGCCGTTTCCAGAGCAGCCTCGGCCTTGTCCCACACTTCATCGGAGCCGACGCGCTGCTCCGGCCGGGTGGACAGCTTGACGACGATGTCGGCGAAACCGAATTCGGCATAGACCTTCTGCAGCAGATCGATGAAAGTCGCCACCTCGTCCTGGATCTGCGCTTCGGTGCAGAAAATATGGGCGTCGTCCTGGGTGAAGTTGCGCACCCGCATGATGCCGGCGAGCGTGCCGGAAGGCTCGTTGCGGTGGCAGGAGCCGAACTCGGCGAGACGCAGGGGCAGGTCGCGGTAGCTCTTCAGTCCCTGGTTGAACACCTGGATATGGCACGGGCAGTTCATCGGCTTGACCGCGTAGTCGCGGTTTTCCGAATGGGTGGTGAACATCATCGCCTGGAACTTGTCCCAGTGGCCGGATTTCTCCCACAGGGAACGGTCCACCACCTGCGGCGTGCGGATTTCCTGGTAGCCGTTGTCGCGGAACACGCCGCGCATGTACTGCTCGACGATCTGGTAAAGCGTCCAGCCCCTGGGATGCCAGAACACCATGCCCGGCGCTTCTTCCTGGGTATGGAACAGGTCCAGCAGCTTGCCGATCTTGCGGTGGTCGCGCTTCTCGGCCTCTTCCAGGCGGTGCAGGTGGGCTTCCTGGTCTTCCTTCTTCGCCCAGGCGGTGCCGTACACGCGCGTCAGCATTTCGTTCTTCGAATCGCCGCGCCAGTAGGCGCCGGCCACCTTCATCAGCTTGAACACCTTGAGCTTGGCCGTAGTAGGCACATGCGGGCCGCGGCACAGGTCGGTGAAATCGCCCTGGGTGTACAGCGACACATCCTCGTCGCTGGGAATGGATTCGATGATCTGCGCCTTGTACTGCTCGCCCAATCCCTTGAAGAAGGCGATGGCGTCGGAGCGCGGCAGCACCTTGCGCTCGACTTTCAGGTCGGCCTTGGCAAGCTCCGCCATTTTCTTTTCGATGGCCAGCAGGTCATCGGGCGTGAACGGACGCTTGTAGGAGAAATCGTAGAAGAAGCCATCCTCGATCACCGGGCCGATCGTGACCTGGGCATCCGGGAAGAGGGATTTTACGGCTTGCGCGAGGAGGTGCGCAGTGGAGTGGCGGATCACTTCCAGGCCTTCGGCATCCCGGTCGGTGACAATAGCCAGATCGCTATCGGCCTCGATGCGATGGGATGTATCCACCAGCTTGCCGTCGACCTTGCCGGCCAGTGCCGCGCGCGCCAGGCCCGCACCGATGCTGGCGGCCACTTCGGCTACCGTTACTGGCTGATCGAATTTGCGCTCGGAGCCATCAGGCAAGCGAATAACAGGCATTTGAATCCTACCAAAACAAAAATGCGGCAAAGCCGCACTTTTTAAGAATTTGGTAGGCGCGATTGGACTCGAACCAACGACCCCCACCATGTCAAGGTGGTGCTCTAACCAGCTGAGCTACGCGCCTAAAAAACGAAACGGCATTCTATCTTAGTTTGCCCGCCGTTTCAAATCGAGTTTTGCTGCTTTTACATTTGAACAAATTGCTCGTACTCGCCAGCATTTTTCCAATCCCGCAATCAGCCGATGATTATCGGCTTGGCCGCTAGAGCCAAAAACCGGCGTAGGTTGCCGCCGTCGCGAACCGCCCATACGCGGAAGTGCCGTCCCCGCTTCTGGCCGACACCCACCGCGCCCTGGTCCAGGTAGAGCGCCCATGCCCAATCGGGTTCGAAGGCGCTGGTGGTGGCCGACCAGTAGGCCGCTTGCACCTCTTCGAATGGGTGGCCGGGCGGCAAGGCGGGGCTGTGCCGCGCGCAATCCACCAGGGATTCGAGTTCATTGATGTTCGGTAACCGCCATGGCCCCCACTCGCCGCCGGCGCCCAGGTTCAGCCCGGCGACGGCGGCCAGCGCCTCGTCCCAGCTCACCGGATGGCGGGTGATGTCCGCGTCGCGTCGCCAGAAAAGCCCGGTCAGGCGGTCAAGGACGCTTTCGTCCCCGATCGCAAAGCGCGGCTGCGGCCAAGGGCGGCCGGTATGCGACTCTCCGTCCTGGCCGCTGCCGTGGCAGGGGATTTCCCGGCCCGCCACATCGTAACAAAGGGTCTGGCCGGTAGCGGGGACGGCGCCGTTGCCAATGCCACGCACCGGCCATAGCAGGAAAGACTGATCCTTGCCACCGTAAAACATACGCGCCCCCTCCAAGTGCACGTACCAGGCGTGGGCGGGGCTGATTGCCGCCGTGGTGGAACTCCAGTACCAGCCCGGAAAGACGTTGAGGAACGGATGCCCCTCCGGCAGGGCGGGCTTGCGGGTCTGGTGGCTGACCAGGCTGCGCAACTCGCGCCGGTTTGGCAGTCGCCAGTCCCCATAACCGAAGGCACATGCGCGATTCATCCGTTTCACGCGATCCAGGGCTTCCTGCCAGGTCATGGGGAACTCGCCGGGGTTGGCGTCGCACGTCCAGACCAGGCCGGTGAGCCGATCCAGGACGATTTCACCCTGCCGCTCGTAGCGCGGCTGCGGCCACGGGATGCCGCGCCGGTATTCGGCATCCTGCCCGCTGCCGACACAGGGAATCTCATGACCGGCGGTGTCGTGGCAGGTCACCTGGCCGGTGGCGAGATAACCCGGCCAGGCGCTAGTGCCTGCTGCCGCGAACATGCCTTTCCCGGGCTTCCATGGTTGCCTCTTCGATTTACCGTGAAATTCAAAGTTGCTGTTTTCGCAGCCGCAGCGCATTCATGATCACCGACACCGAACTGAAACTCATCGCGGCAGCGGCGATGATGGGCGAGAGCAGCAAGCCGAAGAACGGATACAGCACGCCTGCCGCAATGGGGATGCCGAGTACGTTGTAGATGAACGCAAAGAACAGGTTCTGGCGGATGTTGCGCATGGTGGCGCGGCTCAGGCGCAGCGCGCGCACGATGCCGCGCAGGTCACCCTTGACCAGGGTGATACCCGCGCTTTCCATCGCGACATCGGTGCCGGTGCCCATCGCAATGCCCACTTGCGCCTGCGCCAATGCCGGAGCGTCGTTGATACCGTCTCCCGCCATCGCCACGATACGTCCCTGCGCTTGCAGTTGCTTGACGATGGAAGCCTTCTGTTCGGGCAGAACTTCCGCTTCGATCCGGTCTATGCCCAGCTTGCGCGCAACTGCTTCAGCCGTGGTGCGGTTATCCCCGGTCAGCATGATGACCTGCACGCCTTCCTCATGCAGGGCGCGGATCGCATCCGTTGTGGAATCTTTGATTGGATCGGCCACCCCGATCAGTCCTGCCGCCCTGCCGTCAATCGCCAGCAGCATCACTGTCTGGCCATCACCGCGCAGCGCCTCGGCGCGTGCGGGCAATTCGCCCGCAGCCATGTGCAATTCCTCGAACAGTTTGAGGTTACCCAGTGCGACCGTGCGCTTCTCAACCGTCCCCGTCACGCCCTTGCCGGTGAATGATCGGAACTCGCTAACCGGTACAAGTGCCAATCCCTTTTCCTGCGCACCGTTCACGATCGCCGCCGCCAGCGAATGCTCGCTGGCGCGCTCCAGACTTGCACCCAGGCGCAACACTTCGCCTTCGTCGAATCCGGCAAGCGGAATGACCGAGGTCAGTTTCGGTTTGCCTTCGGTCAATGTGCCGGTCTTGTCCACCACCAGCGTGTTGACCTTTTCCATGATCTCCAGCGCTTCGGCATTCTTGATCAGCACACCGGCCAGCGCGCCGCGCCCTGTACCCACCATGATGGACATCGGCGTGGCCAGCCCCAGTGCGCAAGGGCAGGCGATGATCAGCACCGCCACGGCGTTGACGACGGCGTGCGCCAGGCGCGGCTCCGGCCCCCAGATGCCCCATACTGCCAGGGTGGCGAGCGCAACCAGCACCACCGCCGGAACGAAATAACCCGCAGTGACATCGGCCAGACGCTGGATCGGCGCGCGGCTGCGCTGCGCCTCGCTCACCATGTGCACAATCTGCGCCAGCAGGGTATCGGCGCCGACGCGCTCGGCACGCATCAATAAACTGCCCGTGCCGTTCACCGTGGCGCCGATCAGACGCGCGTCTGCGGTCTTCTCTACCGGAATGGATTCGCCGGTCACCATCGATTCGTCCAGTGCGCTCGTTCCTTCCAGCACCACGCCGTCCACCGGCACCTTTTCGCCGGGGCGCACGCGCAGCACATCGCCCGGCTGCACTTGTTCAAGCGGAATGTCTTCCTCGCTGCCGCCGGCACGCACGATGCGAGCGGTTTTCGGCGCGAGGCCGAGCAGCATCTTGATCGCGGCGCTGGTCTGGCTGCGCGCCCGCAACTCCATCACCTGACCCAGTAACACCAGCGCCATAATGACCGCGGCGGCCTCGAAATAAACCGGCACCATGCCTGCCATGCCGCGCATGGTGGCCGGGAAAATCCCCGGCGCCAGCATCGCTACCACGCTGTAAGTCCATGCCACACCGACGCCGAGCGCAATCAGGCTGAACATGTTGAGGCTGCGGTTGACCACGGAAGCCCAGCCGCGCTGGAATATCGGCCGGCCGCCCCACAGCACGACCGGTGTTGCCAGCGCGAATTCCAGCCATTGCAAAACAGGCATCGAAACGAAGTCGGGTATTGCTTGAGGAACAAGATCGGCAACCATCGCCATCAAAAAAACCGGCAAGGCCATGGCCGCGCTTGCCCAGAAGCGGCGCGTCATGTCGGCAAGCTCGGAATTGTCTTCCGTCGGCGCATTGCGCGGCTCCAACGCCATGCCGCATTTGGGGCAGTTACCCGGTTCGCTGCGCACCACTTCGGGGTGCATCGGGCAAGTGTATTCGACAGCCGCCTTCGACGGCGGAGCGAGCGCTTCCAGAGTCATCCCGCACTTCGGGCAGTTTCCTGGCGATGGTCGGCGGATTTCCGGGTGCATCGGGCAGGTATAGATAACGTCGCTACCGGCGGGAGTCTGCGTGGCTGCCGCCGGCACAGTATCTGCGTTCGCGTAATTCGACGGCGCGGCCTGAAATTGATTGAGGCAGCGCGCAGAACAAAAATGGTACGTCTGTCCGCCGTAGCTGGCAGTATCCGCCGCACTTTTTTCGTCCACCGTCATGCCGCACACCGGGTCGGTCGCCATGGCGCCCCCTATACTGCCGACGCGAAAATGAAAACGTATTGGTGGTGATTGATATTTACCCTCAGTTCACCGCCGTGGCTTTCCGCATAGGCCAGCCATCCAGGCTTGTCCGTACATTCACTGGCGTCTGGATGCCCCTTGCCGGTCGCGCCGTCGTACCATGCCACCATCATCGCATCTGCCATGACCTTCCCGGCAAGCAGGCCGGCCATGGCGCGGGCGCTGTCGAAATCCAGCTCCACGCCCTGCGTGGTGGCGTCAATGACACGCATGTGCTGGCCGTTCATTTGGCCGGCATTGGCGGGGCTTGCGATTTCGTCATCTGCTCCATCATCATTTGCATCATGTCCATGCGTTTTTCCATCATGTTCATCCGGTTCATCGCGGCATCGGGGGCCGCCCCACCGCCCATCATGCCCATGCCACCGCCCATCATTCCGCCACCCATCATTCCGCCCTCCATCATGGGGCAGCCCATCATGTCGCCCATCATGCCCTTGCCGAGCATCATGTTTTCCCGCATGGTCTGCATGTGCTCCTGCAACAGCATTTGCCGCTCCTGGGGATTTTTTGCGCGGCCGATTTTGTCCAGTTGCGCCTGCATCTTCCTGGTATTTTCTTTCATGGTTCGCACGGATTTGTCTACGCTAGCAGGAGCAACAGGCGCCGCAGTGGTGGCGGATTGTGTTTTCGGTTGATCGGGATGGTGCGCGTCGTCGGCAAGGGCGGGGGCGGAAAGGATCGCGCTCAGCGCGATAACCGCCAGTTGAAGTTTGTTCATCGGATTGCTCCTTTCGAGTCAAGTACAGGAAAAAATGCCCGCACCCTCGTGCGGTGCGGGCACTGCCGCTATTTCGAGGCAGGCGCGGTCTGGCCCTGGTGCTCGATCATGTTCTCCATCATCATCTGCATCATCTCCATGCGCCGTTCCATCATGCTCTGGCGGCAGGTAATGGCTTCCGGAGCGGCTCCCAGCGGACACCCCGCCGGCCCGGCCCCCATCATCGCGCCACCGCCTCTGGGCCCACGACCCATACCGCCGCCCATGCCCATGCCGCCGCCCATCATCCCCATTCCTTCATGCATGGTCTGCCAGTGCTCCTGCAGCAGTTTTTGGCGTTCCTTCGGGTCCTTGGTTTGGCGGATTTTTCCCATTTGTTCCTGCATCTTTTTGTAGCGCTCCTGCATCGCGCCATACAACTTGTCCGTCTCCACGTCGGAGACAACCGGCTTTTTATCGGTTTTTGCCGCAGTTTCCGCAATGGCATAGGGCGCGCTCAAGGCAAGCGCAGTGAGGGTTGCGAACAGTAACGTATTGATCATCTTCATCGCTTTTTCTCCTTGCTGGTTAATGTTGAAAGCACATCTTCATGGTTGCTCTTGCTGCTTCTTCAAGTCGTCGCGCTTCTGCAAAAACTCATCGCGATCGATTTCTCCGCGGGCATACGCCTCTTCCAGGATTTCAAGCGGGGTTTTACCGTGCCCGCCCGATTTGGAACCGGTTGCCAGGTATTTGAT